>NZ_CALGPS010000082.1 GCF_937959425.1 uncultured Dialister sp. | reverse complement strand
ACACATCGTAATGACATGTACTTTCTGAATTCTTCTTAACGCAATAGCATTGCCCCAAGCGGGGGGGACAATAGGATAGGAGAACCCTCTGAACCCGGAGCGGCCTTGCCGCCCCTCCATGGTATAATAAAGAAAAAGGAGCATACACGATGACATACAAAATTTCATTTCTGGCGGCGGCACTGGCCCTTCTCTTTCCCCTCTGGGGCCAGGGGGAGGACATATCTACCGTTTCCATAGAGAAAGACGGGACGGTGGTGGAAGAAACTGCCCGGGCGGTGGTTTCGCCGGAGGCGTGGATACCGAAGAAGGTGAAGAAGGAGTCCTCCGCCCAGGTGGAGGACGAGGGGCTCAGGAAAGCCCTTCTTTCCTATTTCGCCGATTCCACCTATGACACCGGTCTTATGACCTATGCTTACAACTTCGTCGACCTTTCCGGCGGCGGCGAGGAGGCGCTGGTTCTTCTGGAGAGTCCCTATACCGACCGGGAAGAAAAGCCGGCGCTCCTCATTTTTGAAAAGGATACGGACGGCTGGCACATGGAGCAGGAAATCACAGGCATATCGGTGCCCCTTGTGATTCCGCAGAAGGGGAAAAAAGACAGCACCGCCGATTTCCGGCCCCTCTATTTCATGGAAGATGATGAAACAGGAGAAGGAACGGTGAAGAAACTCTCTCCCCAGGGTCGCCTCTATCCCATCGCCGCAAGCGGGGAGACAGTGGACGTGAAAAGCATGAAGAAAATGAAGGGACAGGCATTCTTCTGCAGTATGAACAAGAAGAAAGAGCCCCTTCGCTGGTTCTCCCTGGCAGAAGAAAAATGACAGAAGAAATTTCGCTTTCATAAAGGGGGCATACCTATGGAATCCAAACTGGTACTTTATGATAACTACAGAAAAAATGTGGGAAGCTTTACCTATTACCTGGAAGAGCGGAAAACCTTCAACCCCTTTGCCTTCGGCAGCCTCTGCGAAAGCATTAGACATCTGGCAGAGACATCGCCGGGAAACAGGGAAGTGCTCCTTCAGATCCATGGCGTATACAGGAGCATACTGGAATGCTTCATCTGCCGCACGAGTCCCGACAGCCTGTCCCTCATTGCCGGCCTTCCGGCGGGGAAAGAAGATTTCCTGTCTGAGCTGGACAAAGCGGTGGTGACCTATCTGAAAACCTGCGGCAGGGAAGAAACGTGGTAAAGGAGAGAGAAATGGCAGGATTTGATGATTTTATGAAATTGGACATTCGCGTGGGCACCATTCTGGAAGCAAAGGATTTTCCAAAAGCAAGGAAACCGGCTTACCAGCTTCTCATCGACTTCGGGCCGGACATAGGGGAAAAGAAATCTTCCGCCCAGATTACAAAACTCTACCGGAAAGAGGACCTTATAGGCCGCCAGGTGCTGGCAGTGGTCAACTTCCCGCCAAGGCAGATAGCAGACTTCATGTCCGAAGTGCTGGTGCTGGGCACCTACAGCAAAGATGGCGTGGTGCTCATCAGGCCGGACAGGCCGGTGGAAAACGGCGACAGGCTGGGATAAATGATGAATCGGATCATCATCCTTCTTCTGGCCGTAAACCTCCTCTCCTTTGCCCTCTTCGGCCTGGACAAATGGAAAGCCATCCACGGATACTGGCGCATCTCCGAAAAGACCCTCCTCCTCTCCGCCCTCCCCGCCGCCTTTCCCGGTGCTCTCGCAGGCATGTACTTCTTCCACCATAAAACAAGGCATAAGAAATTCGTCTACGGCGTGCCGGCCATAGGCATAGTGGAAATCCTCCTGGCCCTGGGATGGATGGTGAGCTAGTGGGATAGTGTACTAGTGAGCTGGTGGGATGGTGGAGAAATGGTAAATGGTAAATGGTAAATGAAGGTGGGCGCCTTGGAGGCGCCGATTTTGTATGCCGCCTTTCGGCGGCAGGAAAAACCATACAACCGCCCTGACGGGCGCTGGAAATGCACCCCTTCTGCCGCCTGCGGCGGCGTCTCCCCCGAAGGGGGAGATTTTAGCGGTGCTATGCTTAGTGCGGCTTATGAAGAAACTGATACTTTGCGGGTTGTTGTGCCCCCGCTTGCGGGGGAAAGGTGGTGCCGTAGGCACCAAAGGGGGAGAACCGCCGAAGGCGGTTCCTTCCCGCCGCCGACTGGTATTTACGGTTGGCCCACTCACTATGGCCGCGCACCAGGATTCTTCATTTCCTTTAGAATGACCGGTTGGGGCGGGAAGGGAATCCCGTAACGACCCTTGCCCACCCCTGCCTAAGGGGTGGGTGGCGAGCGCCTATATACTCTCTTGCGCCCCCCTGCTTGTCAGGTGGCAAGGGAACTGGATTCGCAGGGAGTCGATAGACGACTGAGAATCCAGTGACACGCTTCCCACCGGGGCGGGAGAGGGCCACGCAGTGGCGAGGGGGGATTGCCAAAGGCACACAGCCGCGAAGCGGCCTATATAAACTTGCGGCGGAGCCGCCACCACAACCCTCAGCGGCCAAAGGCCGCTGTCAAACCTCAGAACCATCTGAACCATCTGAACACTTGCCGCCGACTGATATTTATTGGCAGATGGGGCACTATCGTCCATGTACCAAGATTCTTCGCCTGCGGCTCAAATGACAGTTGAGGGCAGGAAGTATAGCGCGTAACGCCCTTGCGTCCCCTTGAGGCGGAGACCCTGCATAGGGGTCTCCGAGTCAGTCGAAGTTGGCCCTTAGCCTGCCCATAAAAGGGCCTTCCTTTTGTCCGGCTGACCGGTGAAGAGAGCCACGAAGTGGCGAAGGGGTGTACAATGGCGCATGACGAAATGATACTCTACGCTGATGGAGCCCACCGCCGCGAAGCGGCATATAAATTTCATTGCCCACAGGGCAATCCACAACCCTCGGCCCTGCGGGCCGTCAAACTTCAGAACCTTAAGGCCCCTCGGGGCGAAGCCCCGTCAACCTTTTCCTATCTGCACCCGGGCCGCTTTGCGGCCCAATATTTTCTATATTTCTCTCTCAAAATTATGCTATAATATACATAAAAGGATAAAAAATTAGGAGTAGGCCTGTCTGCCTGTACTTTTTATGAAAGTTTCTGTGAAGTAGTTCGATTTCCAGAAACTTTTATTTTCCCGATGGAGAGAGAATACAATGGGATCCTCCTTTTCGGCCGACCGCAGGACAGATGGTACGAAACTGAAGAAAAGGAGGAAAACATGGCGGACATAGAGAAGTTTCGCGGGGCACTGTACGGAAGCGCCTGCGGGGATGCGCTTGGGTATCCTCTGCAGAATTTCTCCGTTGGTCGGATACAGCACCGGTTCGGTCCCTTCGGCCTGCGTACCCTGGTAAGGGACGCAAAAAACGGCAGAAAAGCCCCGATTTCTGACAACACGCAGATGATACTGGCTACCATAGACGGGATTTTATGGGCGGACGCCAAGAAACTGGATCTGATAGACGGGATTTATCGTGGTTATATGCGCTGGTACTACAGCCAGACCGGGGAAGAACCGCGGCGGGGGCAGCGCACCTGGATGCGGCGGCAGCCCCATGAAAGGGAATTCTGCCTCCTCCGGGAGAAATTCATGCATGCCCGCAGGAATCCGGAAGAAGGCCTCCTGGGAGCCTTTTCCAAAGACGCCAAGGGCTCTACTAAAATCAAGGTGAATGATTCCAAGGGAAGTGCCGCCCTGGCCAGGGCCATTCCCATAGGCCTCCTCTTTGCAGGAGACAGCAAGGCCGCCTTTGATGAAGCGGTGAGGGCAGCAGCCCTTTCCCATTCCAACCCCGTAGGCTACTATGCCGCCGGCGGTCTGGCAGCTATCATTTCCTGCCTGGCCTATGGCCTCACCCTGCCCAAAGCATTGGAACGGGCTGAAACCCTTCTGGGCAAAGTCCACAAAACCGACCCCATCCTCTCCCTTCTGGGAGCGGCAGAAGAACAGGCCAATAACCACCCCGCAGGGAAATCAGGCACCTGGGACCACATCGACAGCATTGTGTCCCTGGGAAGCGGTGAAAACGCCGAAGAAGCCCTGGCCATCGCCGTCTACTGCTCCCTGGCCATAGATGAGCCGCTGGATGCCCTCATCGTCTCCGCCAACCATTCCGGCAAGAGCAGCACCACCGCCGCCATCACCGGCGCCCTGGAAGGCGTCCGCTTCGGTACCGGCTTCATCCCCTCCTACTGGTCCGACATCCTGGAAGGCAGTGAGCCCCTCTCCTTCATGACGGACAAGCTGTACTATGTATATGAGAAATACCATCCGAAGAAATAAAATAAAAAAGCCCTGAAGCCCATGCTCCAGGGCTTTTTCCGTGAAAAGCCTCCGCCTGCCGGTGCCATCATTAACCTTTAAACCTTTTCCATCTTTTGAACCAGAGCCTTAAAGAGGCCTGCTCCGTGAGAATCATTCTCTGCATCTCCGACTGTGTAAGCAGAGGGAAACGAAAGGGCCCTGAAGGGAAACTTCTTTCCGCCTGTTGTGCACAACCTTATAAGGGACATGCGGGAAGAAGCGGAACTTCCTGAATTCATCGGTTCCCTCCGACGCGTCGAAACTTCATAAAAACTCCTGATGAGCACCTGCTAGAAATCCTGGTGGCAACTATGGCTTCACCTGCCTTCCTTGACGAGATAGATATTCCTTAACGGTTTCCCTCTGGCCGATTCATTGAAGAAGTTGACCTGAGCCCTACCGTGCATAAGTATGGGACGATTCAGGAGTTTTTGTAGTGGAAAGAGCAGCTCCGTTGGGGCTGCTTTTTGCAGTGCCTTTCCGACGACCGGGATTTATTCCGAGGTGAGTCACTATTGTCATGTACCAGGATCCTTCGCTGGCAATCAGGATGATGGGGATGCGGGAAGTTCGAATCATGCATCTCATCATGCTCATGGGATCTTTGCTTTTTCATAAGGGAAGTCATACGATCTGTATCGGAAGAATTTTTGTAAATTTCTGTCGACTGGAGGAACTATGAAATATACCATTATTATTGAGGAAACGGTTTCGGAAGAGTTTACATTAGATGCGGGAAGCCGGAAGAAAGCGCTGGAGGAGGCGGAGCAGCTGTATCGGAAAGGGAAATGGGTGCTGGAGCCGGGGAATCTTGTGGATGTGCGCTTCCAGGTTCTTGATGAAGAGGGAAAGGCGGATTGACAGGGGCATCCCTTCTTTTATAATGAAAGAAAGGAGGGTTTTTATGGATACCTGTCTTGATTTGTCCCTGGCGTCATCCTACACCAGTCATTCCCAAAGGGCCCGGGTGGTGACGGAGGATTGGGTGGCAAGGAATATGTACTGTCCCCGCTGCGGCTGTGACCATCTGGAGCATTTGAAAGCAAATCAGCCGGTGGCGGATTTTGCCTGTCCCTGCTGCGGCGAGATTTTTGAATCCAAGGCCAAAAGGGGTGCCCTGGGCAGAAAAATAGCCGATGGTGCCTATGACACCATGATTCGCCGGATTCATGAGTCCGATAATCCCGATTTCCTTTTCATGTCCTATGACCTGGAGCGGGGCAGGGTACAGGATTTCCTTATGGTGCCTAAACATTTCTTCATAGACTCCATCATAGAGAAGCGAAAGCCTCTGGCGCCCACAGCCCGGCGGGCCGGCTGGACAGGCTGCAGCATCCTGCTGGATGAGGTGCCGTCCTATGGCCGCATCGAAATCGTCCGCAGGGGGCTGGCGGTGGATAAGGAGGAAGTGTGCCGGAGGTACAGGAGCACGTCCTTCCTGGCAGATATGAACCTGTCTTCCAGGGGCTGGCTCATGGACGTATTCCGGTGCATGGAGGAAATTGGCACAGAGGAGTTTACTCTTCAGGATATGTATGACTTTGAAGGAAGACTTCAGATCCTTCATCCGGATAATCACAATATCCGCGCCAAAATCCGCCAGCAGCTCCAGATGCTGAGGGATCGGGGACTCATCCGGTTTGTGGAGCGGGGCGTTTACAGGAAATGCTGAGGTGCTTTTTATGAAACGAATCACTGCTCTTCTTTATCACGATTTCACAGCCCTTGATGCGCTGGGGCCTTTGGAGGTGCCAGGGAAGCACTGATTAATTCATAGAGTTTATTTTCATAAGAAATTTTATGCACTGCTTCGTCATGGGATTCCTTAAATAGCTCGCTATTCGCGTCATCCCATTCCTTGCATTGCATAAAATTTCAAGAATGAAAGTAAACACTGATTTAATCAGCGCTTCCCGAGGGCTGCTTTCCGGCTATGAAATCCGGTATGCTTCTCTTTCCGGCGGCCCGGTGTCCAATGGGAAGGGATTTACGGTGGAAACGGAGGCGCTTGCTTCCATTGGAAAAAGCGATATCCTTCTCATTCCCGGCGGCATGGGGAGCCGGAAGCTGGCGCTGGATGGCGCTTTCCTTGAAGCTTTGAAGAAGGCGGCAGGGGAGGCGTCCCTGGTGATGACGGTGTGCACCGGCTCCGCCCTGGCGGCAGCTGCGGGGCTCTTAGACGGGCTTCATGCCACAGGAAATAAGAAGGCCTTCGACTGGTCCATGTCCATGGGGCCGGAGGTGCTCTGGCAGCGGGACGCCCGCTGGACGAAGGACGGGAAGTTTTACACTGCCGCCGGCGTGTCGGCGGGAATAGATATGGCCCTGGGTTTTGCGGCGGACCATTTTGGCAGGGAAAGGGCCCTTTCCATTGCAGAGGGCATGGAATACTGCTGGAATGAGAAGCCTGCGGCGGGCAGGTGCTTTAAGGAACTGGGAAAATAGTACGATAGACAAGCCCTTCCTAAATTTGGTATAATCAAAGCAAGGCGCATAACTGTAGAGCTTATGCGCAAATCATAATGGCAGGCGCCGGCAATCGATGGGCTTTCACCCCGTGATGGGTGTGCCTGCTGCGTATTGATACCACGCAATACGCACTGTCTTGTGTCAGCGCAAAGCCGCCAGCCGTTGGCGGCTTTGCGCTTGCCCGGTTATGAATGAATATATGAAAGTGAATAAGGTAGAGCTGCAGAGCGGTTTTCTCTCACCTGTTTTGAGCATGAAAAAGCCTTCTCCGGAAAACGGGGGAAGGCTTTCTTACTGCTTCATCCTTTGGTTCCCTGCAGCATGACTGTCATCGACTCATATGGTTCTGCAGGTGCAAGGGAAACGAAAGTCAGCGCGGAAAAGCATTGAATCAGCGTCTACGCAGGAAGTTGGTTTTTCTATTTTCTGGAAATCTATAAAAAAGCTAAAACCCATTACATAAAAATGCGAGCTGTGGTATACTTTTACATATGGGATGTTACATATTTCAAATTTTTAAGAAAAAGAGGGATGGGAATGAACGAAGAATTGATCAGGCAGTTCCTGCTTTCCTGCCATGAAGCCCGACGGGTCTGCGAGCTGCTGCCGGATCTGCCGCCCCGCATAAAGCCACGGCATATCCGTATTATTGACTGTATACATCGGCTCCATCAGGAGGGGGAGACGGTTCGGGTCAGTGATGTGGCGGAGGCTATGGACAGCACTATGCCGTCTATTACGAAGCTGGTGAATGAGCTCTGTGACATGGAGATAGTGAAGAAAAGGCAGGGGCGCAGCGACCGCCGTGTCTTCACGCTGACTCTCACGGATCTGGGAAATCATTACTATGATATGTATGTGACCCGCTTTCATGGATGGCTCTGCCAAGAGATGCAGGATATACCGGAAGATGATGTACGGGCCATGATTACTGTTGTAAGAAGGATGAAGGACATTCTGCAGAAGGGAAGAGAAAAGTACGGCCCTTTGAAATAGGAAATGGAAACACGGCGTCATGCCGTGTTTTTTTATGAAGCTTCGGGGAAGTGCTGATGCATAGAATCTGATTTTGCCATGTTTACAGCTCTGGACAGCAGGCGTCCCCAGGGCTCTATACCCTGCGCTGCATAAAAAATCAAAGATATAAGCAGAAAACGATTTAATCAGCGATTTCATGAAAATTTGCGAAATAAGGGGATTGTGGTATACTACAGGGGTACGTTAATTACTTGAGATAATCATATAGGCGGTCAATACGCAGGCAGGAGACACAAAAGCCAATCCCGTAACGCCCTTGCCCACCCCTGAAAGGGGTGGGTGGCGAGCGCAGCGAGCCGGAAGGGGTCAGCCGCAAAGCGGCCATCTAAAACTGCGGCGAAGCCGCCACCACAACCCTCAGCGTCCAAAGGACGCTGTCAAACCTAAGAACCTTCGCCCGCAAAGCGGGCGTCAAACTTTAGAACTTTTTCCACAACCTTTTTCCACAACCCTTCTACACAACCCGCCGCCGACAGGCGGCCACAACCCTCGGGGCGAAGCCCCGTCAACCCTCACGCCCAAGGCGTGTCCCAAAATTCTATTTGAAAGGAAGCGGTCATATGCAGTTTGAACGGCGCCTGGACAGGCGGCTGATTTTTTCTATTATTGCGGCAGGGATACTGTCTTTTACAGGAGTGGTTATTGAGACGGCCATGAATGTGACTTTTCCTTCTCTTATGAAGGAGTTTGGGATTTCCACTTCCCTGGTACAGTGGATTACCACCGGGTACCTGCTGGTGCTGGCGGTGGTGATTCCGCTGTCCGGGTACTTGAAGGAGCGGTTCCCCATGAAGGGACTCTTCTTAACGGCGGCGGGGCTTTTCATTCTGGGAACGCTTCTTGGTGCCTGGTCGCCCGATTTCCTTCTTCTCCTTCTGGGGCGGATTCTTCAGGGGGCCGGTACGGGCATCGCCCTGCCCCTCATGTTTAATATTATCATGGAACAGGCGCCGCTTAACCGGCTGGGTGTCATGGTAGGGGCAGGCATGCTGGTGTGTGCCCTGGCGCCGGCGGTGGGGCCTTCCATCGGCGGGTATATTGTGAGCCTCTTCGGCTGGCGCATGATATTCTGGGCGGTGCTTCCGCTGCTTCTGATTTCTTTTATGGCAGGCGGCCTGTCGGTGCGCCAGTCTTCGGAAATCCGCATCCACCCCTTTGATACGGGCGGACTTCTGTACCTGGCCATTTCCTTCACTTGCCTTCTCATGGGACTCACGGATCTGGGGAAGGGAAAAATCACGGTGATGGCGGCCATCCTCTTTGCAGGATTTCTGCTGGCCCTCTTCCTTTTCCGGGGCCATGAAATCAGGTGCATGGAGCGGGGCGGCCGGCCTCTTCTTAATATCCGCGCCTTTGGAAATCGGCCCTTCGTGCTGGGGGCTCTGGGGCTTTCTCTCCTCCAGTTCATCTGCCTGGCCCTGGGCTTCCTTATCCCCAATTTCTCCCAGATTGTGACAGGGGAAAATGCCTTTGCCGCCGGCTGTATCCTTCTGCCGGGATGTATCCTGGGCGCTCTCTTTGCGCCGGTGTCGGGGCGGATTTATGACCGATTCGGCGCCAAACGGCCGGTACTTCTGGGAAGCGTCTTCATTATCTTCTCCCTTGTCCTCTTCAACAGTACCCTTTCCGCTGCGTCTACCTGGGTTCTCACGGCGTGCTACCTTTTCTTTGCTGCAGGCCAGGGGCTGTCCGTAGGAAATATCCTCACCTACAGTCTGTCTGTGCTGGATAAATCCATGAAACCGGACGGGAATGCCATCTGCAATACGCTGCAGCAGCTTTCCGGCGCCGTAGGCACTGCCGTGGCGGCGGCCCTGGTCTCAGCCTCCCAGCTGGCGCTTCCTTCCGACTTCGCCCACGCCACCGCTTCCGGTACCGCCGAAGCCTTCCTGCTGCTCCTCGCGCTGGGGGTCCTCCAGTTTGCCGCTCTCTTCTCCTCCTTTCGGAAAGAGGAAAGGGTGGAAAGAAGGGAGACGATAGAGGATAGAAGATAGAAGATAGAAGATAGATGGCTGCCCGCTTGCCGCTATCCGCTTACTGCTGGCCGAGGAGACATCAGACAATCAGACAATGTAAAAGCCTTCCTGCCAAACGCGTCATTCCGAGCGGCAGCGAAGAATCTTGGTAAGAAACGTAAGTGAGGGTAAGCTGATAAATACCAGTCGGCAGGAAGAAAGCATTCGATTTGCCTTTATCCACCTGCTTTCAAGTTTACTGCGAAATATATCGATAAATACATTGACTGATATATCAATATATCTTATGATGATGGCAGAAGGGAGTGAAAGTCATGGATGGAGTTATCAGCGTTATCAAGAATACGATTTCCATTTCTCAATTTAATAGAGGAATGGCAGGAAAGATTTTCAAACTGGTGAAGGATACAGGTCCTAAAGTAGTCATGAAAAACAATGTGCCGGAGTGCGTCCTTTTATCGCCGGAGGCCTATATGAAACTGGTTGATGAGGCCAATGACGCCAGACTGGCACTTCTGGCGGAAAGACGGCTGAAACATGAAGATATGAGCAAGGCCCTTCCGGCGGATGAGGTTTTCAAAGAACTGGGGATTACGGAAGAGGACCTGGAAAATGGGGATGAGGTATCTTTGGAATGAAGTGGCAATGCGTATTTCTGCCGGAAGCACGGGATGATTTAAAGGCATTGGATGGTTCCCAGCGGATTCTGGTGGCCAAGGCTATCAGGAAGGTCGTGCAAAATCCCCTCCCTGCTTCTGAAGGCGGTTATGGGAAACCGCTGGGCCATCATCGGGGAAATGACCTGACAGGGCTTTATAAAATCAAGATTCGCGCTGCCGGATTTCGCATTGTCTATCAGCTGATTCGGATAGAAGGTAAAATGGTGGTCATTGTTATCGGCGCCCGCGCCGATGATGAAGTATATCTGCTGGCAGGAAAGAGAATCAGATAAAATAATATAAATGGAGACGGCGCCTTTTAAATGGAGGGCGCCGTTTTTTTGCCTTATGCGGGGAAGAGACATTTCTCTCAAAGGAACGAAAAGGAATGACATGGGAACAATGACGGTAATGTGGCTGGTGGGAAGCGTGTCACTGGATTTTCAGACATCGGGCCGGATAGCTAAAGGAAAGCGCCTTTATGGGCAGGCTAGGCGCCAACTTATCCGGCCTTGCGTATTCTATGCAGAATACGCACCTTACGGCTCCCTACAGCACGGCTATCACCGACTCACTGGATTCTCAGGTCGCTCAGGCTCCCTTATGAATCCAGTTCGCTGGAGTGACTCCGGTTCCCTTGCCACCCTTATGCAGGGGGCACTATGGGTGCTGGGCATTTGGGGCGACTGGTGTTTAAGGCAGTAATGGCGGAAAACCATACAACCGGGCTTTGCCCGTGGAAAACCATACAACCGCCCTGACGGGCGATGGAAATGCACCCCTATTCCCGCTATGCGGGACTTCCCCCGGAGGGGGAAGTTTGCTCTCCGCTCAGCTTTGGGTCTCATAAGCACCTCAAGGCATAGCGCCGCTAAAACCTCCCCCTCCGGGGTGGCAAGCGAACACGAGTCACACCAGCGAACATATTTTGAAGGAACGCAGTGACGCGCAAAATATTGTGAGTCGGTGATAGCCGTGCTGTAGGGAGCCGCAGGTGACTGAGAATCGTGTGAGACGCTTTCCCGTGGAGAGGTGCCGCAGGCAGAAGGGGTGCATTTCCAGCGCGCGTAAGCGCGGTTTGCCTGTTTTTTCGGCGAAGCCCGGTTGTAAAGGTTTCATACAAACTGGCGCCCCGGGGCGCCCACCACAACCCTCTGAACTCTCTGAACCCTTTGAACCTTCACGCCCGCCAGGGCGTGTCAATAAAGGCGCCCACCACAACTCTCACGGCCGAAGGACGTGTCAATCTTAAGAACCCTCGGGGCGAAAGCCCCGTCAATCTTTAGAACCTTCACGCCCGCCAGGGCGTGTCAATAAAGCCGCCCACCACAACCCTCAGCGGCGGAGCCGCTGTCAAACCTGAGAACCCTCCGACCGCAGGCCGGTCAATCTTGAGAACCCTTCGCGGAGCGTGGAGCGCTCCGCGTCCTTTCCCTTTTCCTGAACATGTAGTATAATATAAAAGTTGTGTGAATTTCACAAAGGCCATGAGGGTCTGCGCTTTTTCTGCCGGAATATAGGAAATTCCGGCAGGGCGTTTTTTCATGTGTGGAATTCATGATCCGGCAGGAAACGGGTGTCAGCCTGCCGATAGAATGGGAAATCGGAGGAAAGAAGAATGGAAGAGAGAGACAGCTTTAAATCCCGGCTGGGATTTATCCTTGTCAGCGCAGGCTGCGCCATCGGTATCGGCAATGTGTGGAAATTTCCTTACATTACCGGCGAATACGGCGGCGCGGTTTTTGTGCTTTTTTATCTGGCTTTTCTGGTACTGCTTGGGATACCGGTGGTGACCATGGAACTGGCGGTGGGCCGGGCCAGTCACAAGAGTGCCATGCGGGGGTTCGAGGCCCTGGAGCCGAAGGGCAGCTGGTGGCATATCCACGGCTGGGTGTGCCTTCTGGGAACCTTTATCCTCATGATTTATTACACCACCATTTCCGGCTGGATGCTTGATTATTTCTGGCGCTTTTTCAGCGGAGCCTTCCAGGGCATGGGGGCGGCGGAAATCAACGGGGTTTTCGGAGCTATGGTTTCCAATCCCCTGGAACAGACGATTTTCATGGGAATCACCGTGGTGGCAGGATTTCTTATCTGCGCTGGCGGCGTAGGAGGGAGCCTGGAAAAGGTGACCAAAGTGATGATGCTGTCCCTTCTTGGACTCATTGTCATCCTGGCAGTGAACAGCGTTTTCCTCCCCGGCGGCGGTAAGGGCATCGAGTTTTACCTCCTGCCGGACTGGGACAGAGCGGTGGAGGCGGGCCTTGGCAATGTGGCAGCCGCTGCTATGGGACAGGCTTTCTTCACCCTTTCCGTAGGGCAGGGATCCATGGAAATCTTTGCCAGCTATATGGGAAAGGATCATGCACTCACCGGAGAGGCTGTCCGCATTGCAGCCCTGGATACCTTTGTAGCCCTGCTGGCCGGTCTTATCATTTTCCCTGCCTGCTTTGCCTATGGTGTGGAGCCGGGAGAAGGACCGTCCCTCATTTTTGCTACACTGCCTCATATTTTCGTCAATATGTCCGGCGGCAGAATCTGGGGAACCCTTTTCTTCACTTTTATGACTTTTGCCAGCTTCTCCACGGTTACTGCTGTTTTTGAAGGACTCATTGGAAACTGCATGGATAATTTCGGCTGGAGCAGGAAGAAAACGGTTTACATTCTTCTCCCTCTTGTATTCTTTGGCAGTCTTCCCTGCATCTTCGGCTTTAACATCTGGCAGGATGTCCATATCATCGGTGCCAGAGGCATTCTGGACTCGGAAGATTTCATCGTCAGCAGCCTCATCCTTCCTATCGGTTCCATCGTTTTCGCCCTCTTCTGCGTGACGAAGTATGGCTGGGGCTTTGACAACTACCTGAAGGAAGTGAACACCGGCGAAGGCATGAAAATGCCCCGCTGGATTCAGCCCTACTTCAAATACGTCCTGCCCCTGCTGATTTTCATTATCCTGGTGAAAGGATTGATGTAGGATAGCGGGCCAGTGGTGTTTCATTGGCTGGACAGGAAATCGAATGCGAAAGACGCTCCTTTGCGGGCGTCTTTTTTCGTGGGGGAAACAACAAAGTTCCGCTAAAATGTCATCCTATAAGTGGCTCTAAGCAAAGCATGGCTTATTCTGTCCCCTGAATAGGGTGGCAAGCGAACGTGATTTGTAGGGGAGCGATAGCGACCTGAAAATCACGTGAGACGCTTTCCAGTGGAGAAAGTCCGGCGCAGCCGGATAAGGGGTGGCCACCGAAGGTGGCCAATTCGGCAGAATGGTACCTGATGAGATGAGTTATAAGTGCTTTTACCATTGTGGCGGGTCCCCCTTTGGTGGCTGCGCCACCACCTTCCCCCCGCTAAAGCGGTGGGACAATAAATGGGGGAGGGAACCCTCTGCACCATTTGAACCATCGGGCCCGAAGGGCCCGCCCCCTTTGGTGCCTGTCGGCACCACCTTCCCCCCGCAAGCGGGGGGACAATAGGATGGTGTTCATGAACCCGGCCTGCATAGCTCCTCCTATTCCTTCCATGGAACACTAATCAGCATAACTATACCGAATACTCATGATAACATGATTTCAAGTTTTCAAAACGGGCGGGCAGTGTTATAGTAAAGGAAGCGGGCCTGGAGGGTTTCCGGGCTCATCATTTCATTTTGAGGAGGCAGAAATATGGCGAATTACAATCCTTACGAAAACATGCTGGACGTGCTGGACAGGGCGGCCGAAGTGCTGGGTTACAAGAAAGAAGACTATGCTTTTGTACGGTACCCGGAGCGGGAACTGACGGTTAGCATTCCTATCCGCATGGATGACGGTCATGTAGAGGTTTTCTCCGGCTACCGGGTGCAGCATTCCACTGCCCGGGGCGCTGCCAAAGGCGGTATCCGTTTCCATCCCCAGTCCGATGAAAACGAAGTGAAGGCCCTGGCTGCCTGGATGACCATTAAGAACGCCATCGGCAATATTCCCTACGGCGGTGCCAAAGGGGGCATCCGGGTGGATCCTCACAAGCTGTCCCAGCGGGAACTGGAGCGTCTCACCAGAGGCTATGTAAGGAAGATTTATCCCATCATCGGGCCGGATAAGGATGTGCCGGCGCCGGATGTGAATACCAATGGCCAGATCATGGCATGGATTGCCGATGAATACGCCGCTCTCTCCGGCAGCTGGCAGCCCGGCGTGGTGACAGGCAAGCCCCTTTCCACCGGCGGTTCCCTGGGAAGAAATGAAGCTACCGGCCGGGGACTCCTTTTCACATTGAAGACCTGGTGCGAAAAGAACCATAAGGACATCGGCAGCCTCACCATGGCAGTGCAGGGCTTCGGCAACGTAGGCTCCGTAGGTGCCCTCCTCATGCACCAGGAAGGGGTAAAGATTACTACCATCGGCGACATCAACGGCACCTGGCATAACCCCAAGGGCCTGGACATCGAAGCCATGTACGTATACGCCAACTCCCACGGCCGTTCCCTGAAGGGCTATACAGAAAGCGGCGCGGAAATCATCCCGGACAGTGAGCTCTTCAGCCAGGATGTGGACGTCCTCTTCATGGCGGCTCTGGAAAACCAGCTCAATGCAAACACCATGGAAAGGGTAAAGGCACCCCTCATTCTGGAAGGCGCCAACGGCCCCACCACAGAAGAGGCGGATGCCTATTTCGAAAAGAAGGGCATCGAAGTCCTGCCGGACGTGATGAGCAACGTCGGCGGCGTAGTGGGCTCCTATTTCGAATGGGTGCAGAACCGCACCGGCTACTACTGGACTGAAGCGGAATATAACGAAAGACTGGCAAAGAAAATGCGCGAAGCCTATGAAGACGTATACGCATTGAAGGAAAAATACCACGTCACCTACCGCCTGGCCGCCTACATGCTGGCCCTGCAGCGGGTAGTGGAAGCACAGAATACCAGAGGGTTTTTAGGATAAAAGGGAAATCGGAATAAAAACTGCCCCGGTGAAACAGCAGGTGCTGCTCACCGGGGCAGTTTTTATTTTTAAAATAAATCGGAATGGGAGCCTGTTCGGAAAAGGAGAAGCTCCAGTTCTTCCTCATCCTGTCGGTACAGCAAAAGCCAGTCCGGTGATATATGGCATTCCCGAAAGGCGCTGTAATTTCCTGTCAGCGGGTGATCGTGAAATCAGGGAAGCACTGATTAATTCATAGAGTCTGCTTTTATAAAAATTTTTATGCACTGCTTCGTCATGGAATTCCTTAAATAGCTTACTATTCGCGTCATCCCATTCCTTGCATTGCATAAAAATTTAAGAATAAAAGCAAACAATGCTTTAATCAGCGCTTCCCTGAGCTGCCAGCGGCATTTGAAGGGCCAGTGTTTCCACTACCACTTCCAATTTATGTAAATCCATACCAAAAGTTTCAGGTCCTTTTGAAATCGGTTGGACGGAATGATTTCAAGTTTCATGGTCCACATCCTTCATTAAGTCAGAAAAGCTGTGATACCGCTTATATTTTTCCGGGTGGGCCTTCATTTCATCGTACTCGGCCAAAGCGTTCAAGGTCTCCGCGTTATAGGGGTGCCGGCGGACTTCAAAAGGAATTCCGTCACAGCGCACAGCGCTTTTCAGAAACATGGTAATGGCAGAGGACATATTCAGTCCCAGGTCATTAAATAATCCTTCCGCTTCCCTTTTCAGGTTCTCATCGACCCGCACATTAATATTGGCAGTAGCCATTGATTTCACTCCTCTCTTTGAAAATGCACGCTTACCTGCCTATAGTATAGGATAAAACCAAGAAATATGCAATCAATATACACATAATCCTTTACATTTGCAATACGTAGTAGCACGACATGCGGAAGAAAAATCTGTCTGCCTGCTGTGATATAATCATGAGAGAAAACAAAAAGGATTTTTGAAGGCTGATGAGACAGGCTGTGAATTTTCTCTGGAGGCGCTGCCTTCCCAGGAGGCATAAAGGCAAATCCCGTAACGTCCTTGCCCACCCCTATATAAGGGGTGGGTGGCGAGCGCCTATATACTCTCTTGCGCCCCCCTGCTTGTCAGGGGGGAGGGCCACGCAGTGGCGAGGGGGGATTGCCAAAGGCACACAGCCGTCAGGCAGCAAGTCGAAATGAAACTCCATGCGGTCGTTCCGCTGCCGCGAAGCGGCCCATATAAACTTGCGGCGCCAGCAGCCACCGCAACCCTCAGATGCATAGCGTCTGTCAAACCTAAGAACCTTCGCCCGCAAAGCGGGCGTCAAACTTTAGAACCTTTTTCTACAACCTTTTTCCACAACCCTTCTACATAACCTACGGGCCCTGCGGGCCCGCCCCCCCCTTTGGTACTACGTACCACCTTTCCCCCGCTAAAGCGGGGGCACTATATGTGAGGGAAGAACCCTCACCCGCAAAGCGGCCCTATATAAAGGAGAAAAATATGTTTATCATCGGATGTCATTTATCTGTTTCCAAAGGCTTCCTGGCCATGGGAAAAACCGCCACGGACCTGGGAGGTAATACGTTCCAGTTCTTTCCCAGAAATCCTAGGGGCGGCCAGGCCAAGCCTCTTATAGAAGAAGACGTGGCCGGCCTTGCCCGGTGGATGGAGGAGCACCGATTCGGCCCTATCCTCTGTCACGGTGCCTACACCATGAACGGCGCCTCCACGAAGGAATCGGTGCGGGAATTTGCCCGGACCGCCATGCGGGAGGACCTGGCCAAGACCGCCCACCTGCCCCGCTGCATGTACAATTTCCACCCCGGCGCCCACCTGAAGCAGGGCGTGGAAAAAGCCACCCTTCTCATTGCGGACATGCTGAACTACGCCATGGACCAGGAAGAGCTGCCCAAATATGTGCTCCTGGAAACCATGGCCGGCAAGGGCACAGAGGTAGGCCGTACTTTTGAAGAGCTGGCGGCCATCATGGAAAAGGTGGAGCGGAAAGACCGTCTGGGAGTATGCCTGGACACCTGCCACGTATACGACGGCGGCTATGACATAGTGAACGACCTGGATGGCGTGCTCCGCCATTTCGACGAAGTTATCGGCCTTTCCCGCCTCCATGCCATTCATTTGAACGATGACAAGAATCCCCTGGGAAGCCACAAGGACCGTCACGAGAAAATCGGGGAAGGCACCCTGGGCCTTGATGCCATTACCCGCATCATCAACCACCCCCTGCTCAGGGACCTTCCCTTCTATCTGGAAACACCGAACGAGCTCCCCGGCTATGAAAAGGAAATCGCATTGCTGAAAGGGCTTCGGAAAGCATGATATAATACAGAAAGAAAGGGGGAGTACCTATGTGCAGTGCATCGGATGTACAGAAAATCATCCAATCGGTGGCAGCGGCCTACCGTTCTGTTTTTGGAAATGATGTGGTGCAGATTATCCTGTACGGCTCCTATGCCCGCGGCGATTTCACCGATGATTCTGACCTGGACCTGGCAGCTATTGTGGTAGGCCCCAGGAGGGAACTGCAGCAGAAATTGAAAAAGGTATGGGATATTTCCTCTGATTTGGAACTGGAATACGGCATACTGATTTCCCCCGTGGTGATTCCCTATGATGAATATATGAAATATAAGGACGATGTGCCTTACTACAGGAACATTAGCAGGGAAGGAGTGAATGTGGTTGCTTGAAAAGAAATTGGAGCTTATGAAGTACCGCATGGATATGGCCAAAGAACGGATTGATTCTGCCCGTATATTGCTGGAACATCACAATTTTAAGGATTCCATAGGCCGGTCCTACTATGCTATGTTCACTGCTGTCCGTGCCATTCTGGCACTGGATGGGGTGGATTTCAAAAAGCATGCCGGTGTGATTTCCTATTTCAGAGGGAATACATTAAGACAGGTGTATTTGAAGTCAGATATTCAAAATATTTGAGTCAGGCCTTCCAAATCCGAAACAATACGGATTATGCGGATTTCTTTATTGTTTCCGTAGAAGACGCTGCAGAACAGTATGAAAGGGCTGAAGAGTTTATGAAACCATCGGCACTTATCTGTCTCGCAGAGTGAATAGGGATGTATAGGGAGAAGAGGAATTTGCAGAGAGGCAGATTCCTCTTTTCTATCAGGCAAAGGAGGTACTTATGAAATTTATCCATACCGCAGACTGGCATCTGGGGAAGCTCCTGAAGGAGCACAGCATGACGGAAGACCAGGAGTGGCTTTTGAACAATCAGTTTCTTCCCCTGGTGGATGAGGAGAAGCCCGACGTGATTCTTCTTTCCGGCGATGTGTACGACCGCTCCTATCCCCCGGAGGAGGCGGTGGAGCTTTTTGACCGCATGACCGAGGAAATCGTGGGAAAGCGGAAGATTCCCTTTATCATCATCAGCGGCAACCATGACAGCGCGGAGCGTCTGGCCGTGGCAAGCCGCCTTTTGAAGTGGCAGGGGCTTTATATTTTCGGTCCCCTGTCCCGCCTGTCGCCGGTGGTGCTGGAGGATGCATGGGGGAAGGTGGCTTTCTGCCCGCTGCCCTATGCGGAACCGGCCCGGGTGCGGGTGATGATGAATACCCTTTCCATGGAAGGGGCGGAGAAGGTGCATTCCTATGAAGAGGCGGAGAAGGTGCTTTCCGATTATGTGCTCTCCCTTCTGCCAAAGGAGCCTGTGCGGAAGGTGGCACTGGCCCACGCCTTTGCCGCCGGCGGCACGCCGTCGGAGTCGGAGCGGCCCCTTTCCATCGGCGGCTACGACCGCATCGGCGATGCCATTTTCGAGGACTACGATTACACTGCCCTGGGCCATCTCCACCGGCCACAGAGGACGCAGACGGATTCGGAGAAGATCCAGTACAGCGGCAGTCTCATGCGTTATTCCTTCGATGAGGTGAACCAGAAGAAGGGGGTCATTGTGGGAAATCTGGACGGTGAAGGGAAGGTGCACACCACTTTCCATGAAATGGTGCCCCGGTATCAGGTGCGTTCTATGGAAGGGGATTTTGCGGCCCTCATGGGCGATGAAACGGAGCCTTCCGACGATTACCTGCAGATCCGGCTCACGGACAGGGAACCGGTGATTGACGCCATGCCCAAGCTTCGCGTGAAATTTCCCAATGCCCTGGGAGTGGAGCAGGATATGGGTTATCGGGATGACGAAGGGAGCCGGGACATCCATCTGGAGCAGATGAGCGATGAGGACATATTGAAACGGTTTGTCCACCAGTTCCGGGACCGGGACCTGTCGGAGGAAGAGGAAGCCCTTTCTATGGCTGTCTGGGAAAGAGTGTACAGGAAGGAGAATGCACAATGAGACCGCTGAAACTGACCATGCGGGCCTTCGGCCCCTATGCGGGAGAGACCACCATTGATTTTGACAAGCTGGACGGACGGCACCTTTTCCTCATCTGCGGCCCCACCGGCGCCGGCAAGACCACCATCCTGGATGCCATGTGCTATGCCCTCTACGGCAAGACAAGCGGCGACCGCACCGGAAGCCATATGCGGAGCGACTATGCCACCAGCGCCCAGAAGACGGAAGTGATTTTCGATTTCAGTATCGGCGGCAAGACCTACCGCGCCACAAGGAGCCCGGAGCAGTATATCGACAAGAAAAGGGGCAAGGGGCAGACGAAGGCGGCCATGCAGGCCTCCCTGTCGGAGCTGGAGGACGGAAAGGAAATCCGCACCATCCGCACCGGCGTGGAGGAAGCGGCAGGAAAGCTCATCGGTCTCAATGCCAGCCAGTTCTGCCAGGTCATCCTCCTGCCCCAGGGGGATTTCCGGAAACTTCTGGTGGCCAAGGCGGACGAAAGGGAAGCCATCTTAAAACAGCTCTTCAAAACCCAGAGGTTCAGCGATTTCCAGAACGAACTGCGCCTTTCCCTGAATGAACTTCTGAAAAAGAAAGCGGCCGAGGACACGGAGCTTGCTGCTACCCTGGCCATGGCCGCCGTGCCTGGGGAGGAGGAACTCCGGAAGGAAACCGAGGAAACGGACCGTTTCCTGGAAGACATCAAAAAGAAGAGGGAGGAAGAGGACCGGAAATATGCCGATTTCCGGAAGGACTACCAGAAAGCGGCAGTTCTCTCCACCCATTTTGAAACGCTGGCAAAGGCAGAGGCCCAGCTGAAAGCTCTTCTCGCCAAAGAAGAGGAAATGAAAAAGGCGGAGGAAAGCCTTGCATACATCCGCTCCGCCCGGGAGCTGGCCCCCTATTTTGAAAATCTGGAGAAGATTTCAAATGATGGGAAGCTGGTAAGAAAGAATAGGGACCGCTGCGAAGCAGAAAGGGATAAAGCCGCTGCTGAAAAGGAAAAGCTGGAAAGAAAATCGGAGGAATTGGAAGCCCGAAAGGAAGAAATAGATGAAAAGCGCCGGAAATCGGCGGAAATGGTGCAGTGGATGCCAAAGGCCAAGGCCTACGGAGCCACCCTTCGGGAAGTGAACCGGCTCACGGAAAAGGTAGAGGAGGCGACAAAGGAAGTCCGGAAGCTGAACGCCAAAGCGGAGGCAGACAGAAAAATCAAGGAGGCGGCGGAGGCGGAAGCTGAGTCCCTCCGCCGGGACTATATCTTCGGCCAGGCCGCCATTCTGGCCAGCCAGCTCAAAGAGGGAGAGCCCTGCCCGGTGTGCGGTTCCATCCACCATCCCCATCCTGCCGTATCGGACAAAAAACTTCCCACAGAGGATGAAGTAAAGCGCGCCCAGGAAAGGGCGGCCAAAGCGGCGGAAACATGGAACGACAGCACCCAGCTGGCCCAGCAGTACCAGGTTTCCGCCTACGTATCCGCCATTTCCGAACAGGGCTACGCCCAGGCGAAAATGAAAACCCTGGAGGACGTGCCGGAAGAATTCAGAAAACCCATTGCCCTCCGAAATGCCATCCACAGGCTGAATGAAGAAATCCAGCGCTGGGAAAAGGAAACGGCGGACACCGCCAAAGACAGAGAATCAGCAGTCTCCGCCTTTGCCGCCGCCGATGCAGGATATAAGGCAGCCGACGCCCAGCGGGAGAAACTGGCGAAAGACTACGAAGAAGGCACAAAGGCACTGGGGGAAAAGTCCAAAGAAGCAGGCTTTGAAAGCCTGGCTGTATGCCGCAGCTGGTATGAAAGAAGGGGCGATGAAAAGGCCCTCTCCACCGCGCTGGAAGCATACCGCCGGGAGCGCCAGGGCGCCGAAAAGGTAAAAGCCGACGAAAAAGATTTCCTCAAGGGCAGCGAAAAGCCGGACATGGCCCGTCTGGGAGAAGAGGACAGGAACCACCAGAATGCCATCCGCAGCATGGTGAAAATGATTTCCGACGGAGAAAACAGGAAAAAGCTCCTGGAAGATACGGCAGCCAAAGTGAAGGACATTGCAGCACGCCACGAAAAGACACTGAAGGACACCAGCCTGGTGTCGGGGCTCTACAACCTCACCAGAGGCGAAAAGTCCCGCATCACCCTGGAACGCTACGTTCTTGGCGCCCTGCTGGATGAAGTGGCCAAGGCGGCAAACCTCCGCCTTCTGGACATGAGCCACCACCGCTACAGCCTCCACCGCATGGCCGGCGACAGCACCGACGGCAGAGGCGGCCTTACCCTGGAAGTATCCGACAGCTACACCGGCCGCTCCCGTCCCGCCAATACCCTTTCCGGCGGCGAGACCTTCCTGGCCTCCCTCTCCCTGGCCCTGGGCCTGGCAGACGTGGTGCAGGCCAAACAGGGCGGCGTAAGGCTTGACACCATGTTCATCGACGAAGGATTCGGCACCCTGGACCCGGAAGCTTTGAACAGCGCCATGAACACATTAATCGACCTCCAGAACACCGGACGCCTGGTGGGCATCATCTCCCACGTGCCGGAACTGGAAGAAAGAATCGACGCCAGACTCAAGGTGACGCCGGCGGAAAAAGGAAGCAGAGCGGAGTTTGAGATATTGGACTGACTGGGTGTCAATAGCGGCGCTTACCTGTATTCCCGAAGGTTGACGCGGCTTCGCCGCGAGGGTTGATGGCGCCGCCGGGGCTGCGCCCCTGGGCGCCAAGGGTTCTATCCGGGACCGGCTGACGCCTCCCGGATGGGTTGAGGGCTTCCGCCCAGGGTAGTTATATAGTATCGCTGCGCTGGCGAGGTACAGCGCCTTGCGGCGCCAGTATGAATGCCGCTGCGCGGCGAACGTTACGGACTTACCTTTCCGCCTCCCACTCGTCATTCTGAGCGCAGCGAAGAATCTCGGTACATGAAGCATTTGAGCTGATGGAAGTAAATACCAGTCGGCGGAAAGGTCCTGCCGACAGCCGATAGCCGACAGCCGGCAGCCGCCCCTCACTGTCCCACTGTCCCACCAGCTCACTAAAATATGATAAAATATATATTGCATAAACCATTTCATGAAAGGAGGCATCATTTTGGCTGATACCTTTGAAGGCAAAGACTTCCGGAAGAAGGACTGGAAGAAAAAATCGGACACCGACACCATGATCGTGTCCCGGGTGCCTCCCCAGAATATTGATGCGGAAAAGTCGGTGCTGGGGGCCATGATGCTGGACAAGGACGCCATCCTGACAGCTGAAGACCTTCTTACTCCCGCCGATTTCTACCGGGAAGCCAATGCCATCATTTTCCAGGCCATACTGAACCTGTCCCACCGGGGCGAACCGGCGGATATTCTTACGGTGACGGAGGAATTAAAGCGCATGGGCCGGCTGGACGACGTAGGCGGTGTGCTTTATGTGAATGAGCTTCCTGCCAACGTGGTGACCACCAAGTCCGTGGACCGCCATGCGGAAATCGTGGCAGGCAAGGCCAAGCTCCGCCGGCTCATCGACGCCGCCGGCACCATTGCCGACGAAGCCTACTCCGAGCGGCAGGATGTGGCGGACATTACGGACGACGCAGAAAAGTCCATTCTGGAAGTGACCCGCGATGAAAGGCGTTCCGATTTCACACCCATCGGCGAGGCCGTGCAGAATGAACTCCAGGAAATTACAAGGAAATTTAGAAATAAAGAGTCCATTACCGGCCTGGCCAGCGGCTTTCCCTCCCTGGATGCCCTCACCAGCGGATTCCAGAAAGGTGATTTCATCATTGTAGCCGCCCGTCCGTCCATGGGTAAAACCGCCTTCGTGCTGAACATTGCCAAGAACATGAGCATTTCCTCTGCCCACAGAAGCGTAGCCTTCTTCTCTCTGGAAATGTCAAGGGAACAGCTGGTACAGCGCCTTCTCTGCTCCACCGCCCTGGTGGACAGCTCCCGCCTCCGCACCGGCCGTATTTCCACCCAGAAGGAATGGGACCAGCTGGCCAATGCCGCCAGCGTCCTCATGGATGCGCCCCTTTATATCGACGATACCCCCGGCATTTCCGTTTCGGAAATCCGGTCCAAGTGCCGCCGCCTGAAAGCGGAGCACGGCCTGGACATCATCATGATCGACTACCTCCAGCTCATGCAGGCCAAGAACGTATCCCGCAGCGGCGACAACAGGCAGCAGGAAATTTCTGAAATTTCCCGTTCCCTGAAAAGTCTGGCCAGAGAGCTGAACGTGCCGGTTATCGCCCTGTCCCAGCTCTCCCGAAGCGTAGAATCCCGCCAGGACCACCGCCCCTTCCTTTCGGACCTCCGTGAATCAGGCTCCCTGGAACAGGATGCGGACATGGTCAGCTTCCTTTACCGCGAAGCCTACTACAACCGGGAAATCGAAGACGACGACCCCAGAAAGAATGAAACCGAAATCATTCTGGCCAAAAACAGAAACGGCCCGGTGGATACGGTGAAACTCCACTTCGCCGGCCAGTTCACCCTCTTCTACGAAATCACCAACCAGGAACCGCCGCCGGATATGCAGTAGTTTGAGTCATACGTTGTGGCTGGATGTATTCCCGAACGCAAGAGGGTTGACGCTCCCCTTACGGGGGCGAGGGTTCTATCGTTCGTGCGCTGCCGCGCCGAACGATGGGTTCAGCCCACAGAGCGGGCCGGTTCAAAGGGGAGTTATATATGCCGCCGCAAAGCGGCCCATATAAACTTGCGGCAAAGCCGCCACCACAATCCTCAGCGTCCAAAGGGCGCGGGGCCGCCAAAGGCGGCATTATAAAACTTATCGCCCGCAAGGGCGATACCTTAACCCTCAGGCCCGCAGGGGCCTGTCAAACTTAAGAACCCTCCGGCCGTAGGCCGGTCAATCTTTAGAACCTTTCGCGCCCAAAGGGCGCGGGGCCGCCAAAGGCGGCCCCATTACACAAAGAATCGGTGATACCATTGGATTTATTTGGACATGAAGACCCCGAAGAATACGCAGAGCGCCGCCATCGGGAGCTTTATGAAAACAGCGGGATGGAGACCTATCCCTCCCATGAGGCCCTGGCGGCGGCCATCAGAAGCTGCAGCCGCTGCCCTCTCCGGCGTGAAGGGGGCCTGGGGCCTGTGCTTTCCACCGGCCCCTCCGATGCACCTCTTATGATTGTAGGCGAGGGCCCCGGCGGTGTCGAGGATGATTACGGAGGACCTCTGGTGGGGCCTTCCGGACAGCTTCTGGACAAAGCCCTCCTTTCCGTAGGTATTACCAGGGACCATGTATATGTGACGAACATCGTCAAATGCAGGCCCCGGGGAAACAGGACGCCCACCATGGAAGAAGGCAGGTTCTGCGGCTCCATCTGGCTGGCCGCGGAAATCGCCCTGGTGAAGCCCAAGGTCATTGTAGGCCTCGGCAAGGTGGCCCTCCGCTTCTTCCTGGGCCGGGAAGCGGGCATTATCCGCTCCCGGGGGCACTGGATCGACTACCATGGCATACCGGTAATGCCCACCTTCCATCCGGCCTACCTTCTCCGCCAGAGCGGCCGGGGACTGGTGGATGCGAAATGGCAGGTATACTACGACCTTCTGGCCGCCAAGGAAAAGGCCGCCGCCCTTTCGCCGGACTGGGTATGGAAAAGCGAAACCATGCCGAACCTTCTGGAAAGTCTGACGGAAGAGCGGAAACGGCGGCACGAAGGAAATCATATTTCATAAGTTCAATAAAAAAGGGGATTCAAGTGATAAAACGTATCATTCTGGCAGCTGCCATCTGTGCTGCCCTTGGCGCCTGCGGCATGGAAACTGTGATGGCCGCAGAAGGACATAGCTCCGAAAAAGAAGAAGTTACCGTCATCAAAGGCAAAGTACTGCGGACGGAAAAAGTGAAGAAAGAGGACGTCCATAAGGAAATCCGGCAGGCAGAGAAAAAGGAAAAGGCAAAGAAG
>NZ_CALGPS010000081.1 GCF_937959425.1 uncultured Dialister sp. | reverse complement strand
CCACCACCTTCCCCCCGCAAGCGGGGGGACAATCAAGCGGGGGGCAATCAAGCGGGGGACAAACAAGCGGGGGACAAACAAGGGGCGGAATCCCTCCGCCCCCTCTTTATTTCGCAAAATGCTCTTTGGCAAATCCCATTTTCTGTACGATTTCCAGGGTTTCCACGAAGGTGCCTTTAGCGTCCCTGACGGCCATGTACCGCACCAGTACCGGTTCTCCGTTTTTCTCCATCCATACGTCGAAGAGGTCCTGCTTCCCTGTGCGGAAGGAGTCGATCAGGTTTTTCACCATGGGCACCACCTTTGGCGGGTGGCAGGTATAGACTTCCCGGCCCAGGGCGGTGGCGGGACGGGAGAAGAGTTTGGGGGCGCCGTCGTCGTTCCAGTAGCGGTTGATGTCGTGGGCGTCTACGAAGGTGATTTCAAAGGGGAGGGTATTCAGCAGGGCGGTGAGTTCTTTCACCGTGAGCCGGCCTGTGGGAAGGCGGATGATTCCGTCGGAGAGGGAGCTTTCTTCCTTTTCCTTCGGGAAGGCTTCCTGCCAGCGGGGCTGGGGGCCGGTGAGGCAGGGTTCCATGTGGGAGAAGTCCCGGGCGATGGCTTTCCATTCTTCTTCTTTGAAATTCTTGGCGCAGAGGGGGAAGAGGATGTTGTTTTCCTTGTAAATCATTTCTTCGGCCCTGGTGAGGGCGGAGGAGAGGCGCTCCTGCCACTGGGGCGTTTCGCGGACGGCAGGGCTGGCAAGGCCCCGTTTCTCCAGATTTCTCAGGGTGTCCCTGATTTCATCGTCCACGCTCCACATGACGTCGGAGGGGCCGGAGAAGCCGTAGTTCATCTTCAGGATGGGGTAGAGGACGTTCTTTTTATTGTAATGGAAGGAAATCCGGCGGAGCGCTGCCAGTTCGTCCATCAGGTTTTCTCCTGTGTCCAGAGCCTTCCGCACTTTTTCCAGGCGGCTTGCGATGGCTTCGTTTTCCAGGGAAAGGATGGACAGGGGGTGGCCGGGGATGGCGCGGAGGGCTTCGTAAAGGCCGTCGGCGCCGTCTTTCCGCTCAAGGGCGGCGGGGGAGCGGCGGCCCAGTGATTCCTGTACCTTGGCTTCGGCGGCGGCAATTTTTTCTGCTCTGGTGGCGCCGTGGAAGAGGGCGGAGTGGACGTCGCAGAGCCGCTGCACGTCCCGGAGGGGAACGCCGCCCTTCAGGAGAGACTGCTCTGCCAGGGCGATTTCACCGGGGTCCACATCCTTGAAATGCTTCACAAAGTCCGCCCGTACCTTTTCCAGGTCTTCTCCGGCGGAAAGGCGGCGGATGTATTCTGTGATTCTGGCGGTTCTTTCATCCGGCGTTTTTTCGGCAGGTGCCGGTTTCTCCTCCGGCGCCTGGGCGAAGGAGCCGCCCAGGGTAAAGCCGTGGGCCATGAGGGTGGAAATCACCTTTCCCATGTCGATGTGCATCATCATGGCCCCTTTGGGAATGGTCATGAAACGGCCCAGGGTGTTGAGGGCTGTTTTTTCGGTAATGCGGGTAAATCCCAGTTCCTTCATAATGGGAATGAGTTCCGGGTATTCCTTCACCAGGTCATGTACGTTTTTTGTAAGATAAATGATTTTTGAGTCTGCCATGGAGGCCTCCTTCTATTTCATAGATAATTTTCAATGGATGAAATCATTGTAACATGAAGAAAGGGGGGATGTCACTACGGGACATCCCCCCTTTTTCAAGGCTGGGAAATTCTTGATAAAAACAGCTTTATACGGTTCTCACCGCTTTCCGGCAGCGGGTGAAGATTTTCCCGAAGGCCCAGGCCGTGGCGGCGGTGAAGGCCATGCCGGGAGCAGCGGCTATGAGCATCAGGGTGAGGCCCTTGCCCAAAAGGAAGTACATCACCACCCGGGCCAGGGCGGTGCCCAGGGGGCCGGAGAGGATGTAGAAAAGTTTATTAGACCCCGAAAGGAGCCAGAAAGCGCCCACGCCCAGGCGGAAGGACATCTGGATGGCCACGTTGAGGAGGGTGCAGGTGCCGAGGGAAAGGCCTATGAGAGAGGCCAGGATGCCGGCGATGATGTATTTCTTAAATCCGAACACGCCGCAGACAGCCACGGCAATGGGAGCGGAGAGCTGGAACTCCGTACCCGGCACAATGCCGGGAATGCGGAAGGTGCCGCTTACGGCGATGAGCACGGCCAGAAGGGCTGTTTCGCAGCAGTCCATGGCCATGGTTCGTTCTTTATTGATGGATATGGTCTTTTCCATGATAGACTCCTTTGAGATTTGAGGGGGGGAAGGTTCTCAGGTTTGACCGGCCTGGTGGCCGGAGGGTTCTTAAGTTGTGCGCAGCCTGCGGCTGTGAGGGTTATGGATAGCCCCACAGGGGCCGCTGCGCGGCCGGGTTCAGAGGGTTCGGCCCGCCAGGGGCGGGCTGGTTCAAAGGGTTCAGAGGGGAAGGTGGACGGGCCCTTTGGGCCCGAGGGTTATGGCCGCCTTCGGCGGCAGGTTGTATAGAAGGGTTGTGAAGGGAAAGGTTCTTAAGACTGACCGGCCCTATAAACTCATCGCCCACAGGGCGATACCACAACCCTTGGGCCCGCAGGGCCCAGCCCCCTGAGCGGAGCGATGCACAGCGAACACATTTTGCACTATGCGAACTGGATTCGTAGGGGAGCAAAGCAACCTGAGAATCCAGTGAGTCAGTGACAGCAGAGGATGCACTATGCGAACTGGATTTGTAGGGAAGCGACAGCGACCTGAGAATCCAGTGAGTCAGTGACAGCAGAGGATGAAGGAGCGCCAGCGACGCACAAAATGTAGTGAGTCGTTTCCCCTTTGGGGACACAACCCTTCTGCACAACCTGCGGCGCCAGCCGCGCCTCTCCCGCCGATTGGTATTTACTGCCATTTGTCTCATATGCGGCATGCACCGAGATTCTTCGCTTCGCTCAGAATGACTGTGTCCGGCGGGAAAGCGCGTAACGCCGACTTTATACTCATCGCCCCAAAGGGGCGATACCACAACCCTCAGCCACGAAGTGGCTGTCAAACTTTAGAACCCTAAGAACCCTCGGGGCGAAGCCCCGTCAACCTTTCTCTTTGAATCTTCTGAATCCGGGACTGGAATGCATCAGCAGTCCCCTGTAAGACACTCTTCCATCACTTCCACCGCCCTGTCCAGTTCTTCCCTTGCATGGGCGGCGGTGACGGTGAGGCGGATGCGGCTGGTGCCGGCGGGCACGGAGGGCGGGCGGATGGCGGAAAGGAGGATGCCTCTTTCCCGGCAGCGGGCGGCGTATTCCATGGCCGCTTCTTCCCTGCCCATGACGATGGGGATGATGGAGGTATCGCCGGGGAGGAAGGAAATGCCCGCTTCTGTGAGCTTTTCCTTCATATATTGGGTATTCCGGCGGAGGGCGCCCATGTATGTCTCCGGATTTCTTTCCAGCAGGCGCAGGGATGCCAGGGCGGCGGCGCCGGTGGAGGCGGAAATGGAGGTGGAGAAGATGAAGGGGCGGGAGCGGTTCCGGAGGTAGTCGGTCATATTTCTGTCAGCGGCGGCAAAACCGCCTTCGGCGCCCAGGGATTTGGACAGGGTGCCTACCTGGATGTCGATGCCTTCCATGTGGTAGTATTCCGCCGTGCCCCTGCCTGTTTCACCGATGACGCCTGTGGCGTGGGCGTCGTCCACAATGAGGCAGGCGCCGTATTTTTCCTTCAGGTGGACCAGGGAGGGGAGGTCCGCCACGTCGCCGTCCATGCTGAATACGCCGTCGGTGACGATGAAGCGCTGCCCCTTCGTTTCCGTTTCGGCAAGGAGCTTTTCCAAAGCGGCCATGTGGGAGTGGGGATAGACTTTGACCGTGGCTCTGGAAATCCGGCAGCCGTCTACAATGCTGGCATGGTTCAGGGCGTCGGAGAAAATGACGTCTCCCGGCCCGGCCAGGGCGTAGAGGACGCCTAGGTTTGTCATGTAGCCCGTATTGAAAATGACGGCGTCTTCCTTGTGCTTGAAGTGGGCGATTTCCTTTTCCAGGTCGGAGAGTTCAAATACCGCGCCGCTGGTGAGGCGGGCCCCGCCGGAGCCGGTGCCGTAGGAAATGGCCTGGCGGGCCGCTTCTTCCACTTCCTTTTCATGGGTCATGCCCAGGTAGTCGTTGGAGTTGAAGACGATGTATTCCTTCCCCGCCCTGTCCACTCCTCTGGAGGCGGTGATCATGCGGAGGTCCGAAACTTTGCGGAAGCGGCCCTCCGCCCTGATTTCCTCCAGCCTTTCCGGTATGTCACTGATCTTCATGGGGGAGCCTCACAAGAACGGTCTGGTTCTGCATGTAATCATCGTATTTCTTAATATCCGTGCCGGGCTTGACGAAGAATACCCGGCCGCCTACGGGGTCGCCCATGTCCTTCATTACCGTAATCCGGCCGTAGCCGAATTTCCGGGAGCCCACGTAGCCGGTGACATAGTCCGGGTCGTCGGACCAGCAGAGCTCTGCCACCGTGCCGGGGGCATAGGCCACCTTGGACGCCAGCACCAGCGCTTCCCGGGGATGGTCGCCGCCAAGGCCTTTTTTACCCATGATTTCATCGTAAAGGGCGGTGTCTTCGCAGTCCATATTGCTGCAGCGCACGCCCCGCTCGTGGCGGTCATCCAGCCGCTCTCCCGTAACGGCGTCCATGACGATGGCGCCCCGCATGCTGTCGGTGAGGGATTCCAGTTCATGGAAGGCGCTTCGGATGGCGGCCTCACTGACGCCGATGCGGGCGAGCTCCTTCTTTGCCGTTTCCCGTCCTTCTTCCTTTGTGGACGTATTCATCTGGTAAATGGGAATCATGGGGCAGTAGGCAATGGTCTGGGGCTTTACCTCTTCCACCTTCACCTGGATGAAATCGGCGGCGCCCCGTTCATGGGTCCTCGCCCGGCGGAGCATGGCAATCACGTCCGCTTCCACCTGGTCCTCCGGCACAATCCGCTCCGCACCGGAAATATGACGGCCTCCTTCTCCATGGTAACCGCCAAGACTGGAACGCATTTTGACACTGTACAGCAACGAAACCACTCCTTTTGTTAACTACATATGTCTTTATTGTCAACCGCAAAGGCATAAAATAATCCGAAGTTATCGCACTTCGGCTGTTGTTTTTTAGTGTAAAACTGTTAACTGATATTTGTCAAGTTAGAAATATTATTTAGTTTACAATACAAGAAACGGAAGAGTATGGACAAGCGCCTGTGGCGCGGTCGGGGCCGGGACCTGGGCGGTGCTTGCCCGTATTCCCGAAGGGGCCTGCGCCTGCGGCGCAGAGGAGCATATGGCATCCATCGGGCCTCCGGCCCTTGGTGCCAAGGGTTGTGTAGAAAGGTTTCACCTTTAGGAGAAAGTCCGGCGCAGCCGGATAAGGGGGAGCCGCGTAGCGGCTGATCACCAGAATGCTTATCATGCTATATGACACTGGAAGTGAATCCCGTAACGCTGATTTTATAAACATTGCCCGAGAGGGCAATCCGCCACCCTCAGCGCCGCAGGCGCTGTCGCCCCCTGAGCGATAGCGACGCAACCCTTCTACACAACCCGCGGCGCCAGCCGCGCCCCTTTTTTATAATCTGCGGCGGAGCCGCCACAACAACCCTCGGCCCGAAGGGCCGTCAAACTTAAGAACCTTAAGAACCCTCGGGGCGCAGCCCCGTCAACCCTCACGCCGTAGGCGTGTCCTCCCCTCTTTATTATTTGAAAGAATTCTATTTTTTTGCTAGAATGGTACTGTTATCATTGAAAGAGGTGCGAAATGTTTTTACATGAAATGATTAAAGGGGCGGACCCTTCCCATGTGGTATTTGAGGGAGAAAGCCGCGTCACTTACGGAGAGCTGGCAGAGGCGCTCCGCCGATACAGAAACTGTCTCTATGAGATGGGTGTCCGGAAGGGGAACCGGGTGGCCCTTTATTCCGCCAACCGGCCGGAGTTTGTGTATGTGTATCTGGCAGTGGTGAGCCTGGGGGCCATCATTATCCCGGTGAACAATTCCCTGGTGGACCGGGAAGTGGATTACATTATCAAAGACGCAGGAGCCATGCTCCTTGTTACCGATACGGCGCTGGAAGTGTCCTGCCCGTCCATTGACATCCATGACCTGGATTTCAAGGCGGGAGAAGGGAAGAGCGCTGAGGCGCCGGCGTTCCCGAAGGACGTGACAGAGGATGACGTATGCGCCCTGGTGTATACATCCGGTACCACCGGCAGCCCGAAGGGGGCCATGCTCACCCATCGGAATCTGGTGAGCAATGTGGAGCAGTTCATTTCCCGCATTGTATTCAAGGCGGAAGACAAGGTGCTCTGCGTGCTGCCCATGTTCCACTGCTACGGCCTTACCACCGTGGTGAATGCAGGCCTCTATGCCCATTCCACCATCGTCATCCTCCGCTCCAAGAGCCCTACGGAAATCATCAATACCATTGTAGAACATTCCGTCACCATTGCCATCATGGTGCCGCCTATGTACAACCTGCTGGCAAGGCGCGGCGAGCCTTCGGTGATGAAGACGGTGCATACCTTCATTTCCGGCGGCGCCTCCATTCCCCAGCCCGTATCCCAGGCCTTCTATTTCCGTTTCCGCCATCCCGTACAGGAAGGCTACGGCCTGACGGAAGCATCGCCGGTGGTATGCGTGCTCCCCAGCGCCAAGCCGAAGTACCTGACCAGCGGCCCGGTGCTGCCGGGGGTGGAAGCCTATATCCGCACGGAAAACGGCGCGCCCTACACCGCAGGCACGGTGGGCGAACTCATGGTGCGCGGTTCCAACGTCATGAAGGGCTACTGGAACAAGCCGGAAGAAACGAAGAAGGTGCTGTCTGAAGACGGCTGGCTTCGCACCGGCGACCTGGCCTACATGGACGACGACAAGTATATTTATATCGTGGACCGCATTAAAGACCTCATCATCGTGAACGGGGAAAATATCTACCCCGGCGAAGTGGAGGACTGCATCTACGAAGTGGAAGGTGTGGCGGAATGCGCCGTGGTAGGCCATCCGGATCCCCTCCGCGGACAGGCGGTATGGGCCTATGTGGTGATGAAGGAAGGATATGATTTCGATGAAAATAAAATCAGGAAGCATATGTCCAAGAACATCGCCAGCTACAAAATCCCCCGCCGGTTCATCCCCATGGACGCCCTGCCGAAGAACGCCACCGGCAAGATCCTGAAACGGGCGCTCCGGGACAATTAAACAAAGAGCAGCGAAGAAACGGGAAATTTCTTCGCTGCTTTTTTGGTGGTCTGGTGAGGCAGTGGGACAGGAGGCGGCTGTCCGCTATCGGCTGTCGGCTTACCGCTTGCTGCGGCACCTTTCCGCCGACCGGTATTGTTTAGTGAGCTAGGGAAGCGCTGATTAAATCACTGTCTGCTTTTATTCTTGAATTTTTATGCAATGTAAGGAATGGGACGACGCGAATAGCGAGCTATTTAAGGCAGCAGTCCTGCATAGGACTGCTGAGCCAAGGTAAGTTGGCGCCTAGACTGCTCATTAAGGCGCCTTCCTTTTATCCTTGGCCGATTTATGACGAAACAGTGCATAAAAATTCTTATAAAAGAAAACTCTATGAATTAATCAGTGCTTCTCTAGGGAAGCACTTACCGCATACGCCAGAAGTGTTTTCCGCCGACCGGTATTATTTAGTGAGCTAGTGAGCTGGTGTACTAGTGAGCTAGTTGGAGTCACTTACGGCATACGCCAGAAGTGTTTTCCGCTGACCGGTATTATTTAGTGAGCTAGTGAGCGGTGTACTAGTGAGCTAGTTGGAGTCACTTACGGCATACATCAGAAGTATTTCCCGCCCACTGGTATTTACAGGCAGATGAGTTACTGGCGGCACTCACCGAGATTCTTCGCCTGCGGCTCAGAATGACCCTGTCCGGCGGGAATTTCAGCGCGTACAGCCCTTGCCCACCCCTGTTTAAGGGGTGGGTGGCGAGCGCAGCGAGCCGGAAGGGGTTAGCCGACAGGCGGCATATATACTCATTGCCCGAAGGGCAATCCACAATCCTCAGCACCATAGGCCGCTGTCAAACCTAAGAACCCGACCGCCGTAGGCCCGTCAAACTTGAGAACCTCTTCCACAATACTTTTCCACATAATCCTCTGAACCCTCTGAACCTTTTTCCTCAACCCTTCTACACAACCTGCGGCGTCAGCCGCGCCCCTTTTTACTAGCGGCGAAGCCGCCACCACAACCCTCGGGCCTAAGGCCCATCAATCTCAAGAACACTGCCGCGCCCCTTTTTCGCCCAAAGGGCGCCCCTCTGCACTCACAAAAAAAGACTGCGCCGAAATGACAATCATTTCGATGCAGTCTCTTTTTCATTATTCATTATTTCTGATAGGGCACGATAGAGGCGCAGTGGGGCATGACGGTGATGGTGTAGTCGTCTTTGCCTTCTTCTTTCAGGATTTTCTGGGCCAGCTGCCAGGCTTCTTCTACGGTAGCCACCGGGGTCTGGTTGGTCTTTTTGATGGCCTCGAAGTTCTCCGGCTTGGTGACCAGGATGATGTGGTATTTGTGGGTCATGCAGAAGAGGTTGAAGGCTACGAAGAAGGGGATGGTGAAATGGTGGCGCAGGGCTTTTTCCATTTCCTCTTCCGTATCGTACTTAAAGCTGCCCAGGTAGGAAGGCGGCTCGTAAATGTCGCTGGCTTCCATGATGGCGATGATGATGCCCCCTTCTTTGGTTACTACGTCGGAGGGGTCATAGCACTTGCAGCCCTGGTAGAGGGATACGTCCTTCGGATAGCCGCCGGCGCAGGCGAAGGCTACGTCGCATTTTCCCTTGAAAGGCACTTTCTGGATGCGGTATACGATTTTTGTGCCCTCCAGCCAGGCCTTGTAGGGGTCGCCGCCTACCATGGCGCAGATTTTGCCTTCGGAATTGATGATGGAATGAACCAGGAAGCAGGGCTTGATCATGTCGCTGGCTTCCTGCATGTCGTCGGATACGGGGTTGTCCTCCAGCAGGGTGGAACGGGTCTTGGGGTTAATGCCGCTGCCGAACTTTTCGCCCAGGGCATGGCAGTGGTTGATCTGGATGGTGTCGTCGCCTGCCACGCCGGGAAGAATGAGCTTCCGGCCGCCGCCGTAACCGGCGAAAAGATGGGTGGTAATGCCGTCGATGACGATGACCTTGTCCGCTTCCACCGCATGCTTATTGATCCACACCGGCGTGCCCCGGGAGGTGTCGCCCACATGGACAAGTTCGTCCTTGTTCATGCAGTGGTGCTGGTAGAGCTTCACCCTTTTGGTAAGCTCTTCGCCTACCACCAGAATATCCTCCTCCGGCGTCTGTTCCCGGTGGGTGCCCTGGGCAAAGAGGATGCAGATGTCTTCATCAGGCACGCCGGCCAGGTTCAGCTCGTTCACCACATGGATGACAAACTGGTCGGAATGATTCCAGGTACGGGTTACGTCGGCGCACACAATGCACACCTTGTCTCCCTTTGAAACGATCTCCTGCAGGGGCCTGCTGCCAATGGGGTGGCGCATGCATTCCAGAGTGGCCTCCTTCACATCACAGGCAGGGGTGGGGTTTCCTTCCAGAACGTCCAGGATGTGCTCCTCCGGCAGGCTCACCTTCTGCACGCCGCGGCCGAAACCAAATTCGAATTCTTTCAGTGCCATAATCCATTCCTCCTTTGCTGGAAAGGAAATAAAGATGCAATAGGTATATAGGTATTTTTTATTATAACACAGCCATGGATAGGCTATGTTTCAAAAAAAGCATAGGTGGATAAATATGTCATAGATAGCAGGGCCTGTACCGATGGGACAGTGGGCCTTTGACCGCTGCCCTGATGATTGCGGGTTTGTATTTTCGATGGCCGGAGAGACATTCAGGCAGTCAGACAGCCGGACGTCAGGCGTCCAGTCGCTGTTTCTCCGCAATCTTACGATCATTGGAAAGTTGTTTTTTCCGTTTTCTGTGGTATAATGGGCATAGAAAGAGACAGCTGGCATCCGTGACGTGGAAAGTGGCTCTCTCATAATTTTTTGTAATTTGAAAGGAGCCTTCCAAGCCATTGGATGGCTTTTTTCAATTGCTACTTCTTAACAAGTGCAATGATGGCGACCACCAGGGCTGCGAAATTGATGATGACCATAAAGGCCTGATACAAGTCTTGGCTCATAGTGAATCACCTCCTCTTACAGGAGTAAGAGAAAGCCATGCCAGCTGTTTTATGTAAATAGTATCATGTTCCTTGAAACTATGGCAAATAGTTTCAACAAGAAAAAGCCTTCTGAACTGCAGGAGGTTTTTCTTGTTTACTTATCAAAAGGAATAGTTGATTTGATAAGTAACTATCCTATAATATCCACCGCTCAAAGTCTGTTTCATGTCGAACGACCGCTACTTACTGATATATGATTCACTGGCGGCATGCACCAAGATCCTTCGCTGTCACGAGAATGACCGTGTCCGGCGGGAAGGTCAGCACGTAACGCCGCCGACAGGCGGCATTAAAAACTTATTGCCCGAAGGGCAATCCACAACCTTCTGAACCCTCTGAACCCTCTGAACCCTCTGAACCCTCTGAACCCTCTGAACCCTTTGAACCTTTTCCCTCCACAACCCTTCTACACAACCCTTCTACACAACCTACGGCGAAGCCGTGCCCCTTTGCGCCCAAAGGGCGCACATACAATGAACCATAGTCATTTGATTATGCTGCAAACGCAATCATGCTTTACCTGTAATGATTCTTTTCTATTGGACTCCATTTCAGATTTATATGATAATGAAAGAAACATGTTCGTGAAGTAAATTTCATAGATTTTACCAAGACAGTCCCTTTTTCTGAAGTTTTCATTTTCCAGGCCCGACGGGCATGGGGAGGTGGATTTCATGATTCATGTGGCAGTGGTGAGCGATGAGCCGGATACCATGGGCATGGTCCGGCGGGTGTGCGGGTCCTTTGCGCGGGACCGCGGCCTGGATCTGTCTTTCCGGTCCTATGAGAACAGCTATGTGTTCCTGCAGGAGGCGGAAAACAGGAAGCGGCTTTTTGAAATCGTATTTCTTGATACATCGGTGCGGGGCATGAATGCCCTGGATACGGCAGCGGCCCTGCGGAAGATGGCGGAGGCGCCGGTGCTTGTTTTCCTGTCCGCCACAGAAGGTTACTGTATGGACGCTTTCCGCGCGGGGGCGGTTCATTATCTGAAGACCCCTCTGGCGGAAAAGGACGTGGAGGAGGCGCTGGAGCGGGGATTTGCCTTTCTGGAGCGGGACTGGCACAGGAAGGTGGTTTTTAAAACGGCCGATGACCTGGCGGTGGTAGATCTTTCCACCCTGGAAGCGGTGGTGAGCGACGACCATCAGCAGCTTTTCTGCCTTGCAGATGGCAGGCAGCTGGAAGTCCGGGCCCGGATTTCCGAGGTGAAGGAGCGGCTTTCCGACGTTTCTCCCTTTGTATTCCTTTCGCCCTGCCGGGGCATCCTGGTGAACAGCGAGGCTGTGCTGCAGCTCACGCCTGCGCAGGTGGTGCTGAAGAGCGGCAGGACGCTTCCTGTGGCCAAGAGGAAATATACGGAGTTTAAGGAAGCACTGACCCATGTAAAGAGTCTGGGAAGGGAGGATTGAGCCGGAGACTTTTCTTTGCATATTTCATATAAGGATTGCAGGAAATCCTGTTTTCCCCGTGATGGGGCAGGGAGTATCATCATGAGAAAACGCGTGAAGAAGAGAAAAGGATTCATGATTCTGGAGCTTGTCATTGCCGTGGCCATTATCGGTGTGCTGGCAGCCATGGCGGTGCCCAACCTTATCGGCCTTACGGACGAGGCCAAGGTGGCGCGTATTCAGTCCGATCTGTCCACCATCGGTACGGCGGTGGATGTGTACTATGTGAAGAACGGTGCCTATCCTTCGTCTTTGTCCAGCCTGGTGGGAAACAGCAGCGAGGGCTATCTGAAGAAGCTGCCGGAGCCGCCGGATAAGTCCGTTACCTATGAACTGAAGGACAAGGGAGAAGTGACCGGCGCGTACAAAGGGAAGATTTATTCCTCCTTCGGCACCACCACCCAGGCTACATGAGTAGAATAGTGGGACAGTGAGATAGTGAGACAGTGGGATAGATAAAACACATTGGATATCTGCGACAATGGTTTTCCTTAGTTTCCGGTGAAGCAGGAGGCAGTATGGACAGGATGGAGGGGAAGGATGGCTGGGACAGGCTGTGGCGGGAGAGACGCTGGCTTCTGGTATGGGCGGCGGTGCTCCTTTCTTACGGCGCTTTTCTCATGAAGGGCTGGCTTTTTCTTTCGCCTTTCTTCTTTCTGGTGCTTCTGGTTCTCCCTGCCCTGGAGGACTGGCGCACCGGTTATATTTCCGACGGCTGGAGCATTCTGCTGGCCCTGTCGGGGCTTATGAACGCCCTTTGGCGGCAGGAACTTCCTGCCAGCCTTCTTTCCGCCGCCATTGTTTTTATGATTTACGGCGCTTTATGCCTCATTGCAAAAGAATCCGCAGGGACAGGGGATATGGTTCTATCCACCGGCACAGCCTTCTGGCTGGGCCCGGTATCCTGTCTCTTTTTTATATGGTTTTCCGCCCTTACGGCCCTGCTCTTTCTGGCGCCCTCCCTCCTTCTTGGAAGAAAGGGAGCCTCTGAAAAAGTGCGGTTCGGCCCTTTTATCGCAATGGGAGGCGTGTTGGCCTATGGATGGCAGGAAATATGGGGTTTCCCGCAGGCCTGGATTCCTTTTGGCTGAGGCCCTGGCGGTACTCTTTCTGGTTTCCCTCACCGCCGCCATGGCCTTTCCGGCTCTCTGGGACTATGAGGAGAAAAGGGAACTGGATCTGGCGGCGGAAACCCTGGCCTCCGCCATCCGCGAGGTGCAGGTGCTCTCCAAAAATGACACCGGCCGTTATGGGAATACGGCCAATGTGTACCATTTCTACTGTCTCCCCGACGGGGAAGGCAGGGCATACTACTACACCAGAAGGGGTGTCAGTGAAATCCGCCCCAAAGGCAGACTGCCCTCCTCCGTCCGCCTCTCCGGCAAGCTGGAGCTTACCTTCCGCAAAAATTATGCAGGGGAAGGTAATACCTACTCCACCGTGCTTACCACCAGGGACGGGAAGTATAGAAAGGAAATCACCGTGGCGGTGTATACGGGACGGGTGAGGGTGAATTAGAGGCATGAGGCGCGGGGAGGGATTCCCGAATGCAGGAAAGGGGAGCGCCTGACGGCGCAGGTTGTATAGAAAGGTTGTGTTCGCTGGCGCTCAAGGGGCAGTCCGGCACAGCAGGATAAGGGATAGCGGCCAAAGACCGCTAATCACTGTAATGGGGTCCAGCTTATGAATCCAAAGGTGTCAAAACGGACTCAGCCGGAAGAAGATTGCTTTTGTCCCTGCTTCCGGCGGGAAGACAGACTCGTAACGCCTGCCGCCGTAAGGCGTCTATATATTCATCGCCGAAGGCGATACCAACACCTTCAGCCCCACAGGGGCTGTCGCCCCCTGAGCAAAGCGAACACAACCCTTTGCCCGCAGGGCAAAGCCCCTTCGGGCCTTCAGGCCCGTCAACCTTCCCCTCTAAACCCTTTGAACCTTCTGAACCTTCTGAACCCTCACGCCGCAGGCGTGTCCAGCGGCAATCCACAACCCTCAGCGGCCAAAGGCCGCTGTCAAACCTAAGGACCTTCCGGCCGTAGGCCGGTCAAACTTGAGAACCTTTTCCCCACATAACCCTTCTATACAACCTGCCTGCGTCAGCAGGCCACAACAACGGAGATGAGTATAAATGCTGCCTGCGGCAGCGAAAGCCATACAACCTCCGACCCTCGTGGAAAGGCATTCCCCCTTTGGTGCCTTGCGGCACCACCTTTCCCCCGCAAGCGGGGGCACAACAAAGCTCCACGAGGCAGTTACCTCAATAAGTAGCTCTAACTAAAGCACGGGTTGTTCTGCTCCCGCTTGCGGGGTGGCAAAGGAACTGGATTTGTAGGGGAGCAAAGCGACCCGAAAATCCAGTGACATGCTTCCCTTTGGGTAAGTCCCGCGTAGCGGGAAAGGGGGAGGCGAGCGCAGCGAGCCATGCCTTTGGCAGGCGGCATTAAAAAAGTTATTGCCGCGAAGCGGCAATCCACAACCCTCGGGCCGCAGGCCCGTCAAACCTAAGAACCTTAAGAACCCTCGGGGCCGACAGGCCCCGTCCACCTTCCCCTGTGAACCCGGGGCTGCTTCGCGGCCCCAAGGAGGTCTCTATGAAACGGAAAGGCTTTCTTCTTTTCTGGGCCCTGTGCGGGCTTTCGGCGGCAGGTATCCTGATTGCCGGCATGGCTTTTTCTCTTCATACGGCTCTGGAGTGGGAGGGGAAGCGGGAGATGGCGCTGGACGAGGCTCTCCTGGCCCAGGACAGGATGGAGCGGGCCAAGTATTATCTCCGCTTCGGGAAGGGGACCATGCCGTCTTCTGAAAGGGTCACGCGGAACGGAAGGGTATACCAGGTAGACATCCGGCGGCAGGCGGAGGAAATCCAGGGGGTGCCCATGGTCCGCGTCCGGTGCCGGGCGGCAGGCAGGGGAAGCGAAGGATTTGTACTGGAAACGCTGATGGAGGACAGGGAATGAAGAGGAAGGGACTGATGCTGCTGGATGCCCTGATGGCCCTTCTGCTGCTGTCCGTGCTCTCTGTTATGATGGCGCCTCTGGCAGGCAGCTGGCTGACCGCCCTGGAAATGGGGACGGTGCGGACAAAGCTTTCGGAAACAGGGCTTTCTGCCATGGATTTCATGGTGGAAAAAATCAGGAACAACCGGCGCATCATGACGAAAGCGGTGAATGGGGACAGCTATGATTATGTGGCCATAACGGACAAGGGGACAGACGGTACCTACCGTTTCTTCGTGGACAGGGAGAAGCTGAAAATCCAGCTCTACAACGACACCATCCAGCCTATAACAGGAGAGCACACCGGCCCTGAGGGCTATGCCTTCCGGCCGGGGGAAGGGAATCTTTTCAGACAGATAGAAAGCGGGCCGGTGAGGATTTCCTTTACCATGCACCAGCAGATCAAGGGGACGGATATGGATTTTGAGACTTCCGTCATTCCCTACGCCGATTTCTATGAAAAGGGGAAGGCTTATGAATAGAAGAAAAGGAAGTCTGGCCCTGTCCCTCCTCCTCTTCCTTACGGCCCTGCTTACCCTGTCCCTGGGATTCCTCTTTTATCAGGGAAGGAGCCGGGAGGCCGTCATTCATTACCGGAAGGGCCTGCAGTCCGTCTACGGGGCGGAAAGCGGGGCCAGCTGGGCCCTGGCGCTGCTCTCCCGGGGCGGGGAGAAAAGGGATATGACCCTTACCCTTTTGGGCAGGACGGTAATCGTATCCTTTCCGAAAGAAGGGGAAATCCAATCCATGGCGGAGGACGAAAGGAAGGATTACCGGCGGTATGTGGTCATTTCCTATACTTTGGAAGAAAAGGAAGGAAAAGGTCTGCTGAAAGTGGAGGACATCAGAAGTGAACCGTAAAGAACAGTGGATTAAGAAATTAAAGGCCCATCCCCTGTGGCAGCAATGGCAGGCCTGGCGCCATCCCTTCATGGTCTGTTTCCTTCTGGACGGAAGGCTCTGGGCGGCGGATCTGGAGGGCCGCCGTTTCCTTCGCCGGTCTTCTGCGCCGGTGGAAAAGATGACGGAAGAAAATATAACCGCCGCCTTCCGGGAACTTCAAGAAAAGGGGATGAAGCGGAAAGACGTGCTTCTTCTTGTCAATTTCCCGGATCTTCGGCTGGAAAACAGGAAATATCCCGCCATGACGGAGGAGGAAATGGAAGAAACCATGTACTGGGAAGAAGACCGGCTCTTCCGGACGGAGGAGCCCATGGCCGTAGGCTATGAGGTCACCTCCCACACGCCGGCGGGCTGGGAGGTGCACGTGGAGGCAGTGAAAAAAGGGACCCTTTCCCTGTGGGAAAAGAGCGCTCTTTCCGCAGGCGTCCGCATAGGGAAGGCCCTTCCTTTGACGGCCATCCCCCTTTCCCCGCTGCCCCATTTCATCCTTTACGGCCGCCGGCGGTCTGCCATCCTGATTTTCCGCACCGGGAAACTCCTTCGCAGCCGCATCCTGAAGAAGGATGAGGAAGGGAAACTGTCCCTCTTCATGGGCCGCTGCCTTTCCAATTTCCACATGGAAAAGGCAGGCTGTTTCTTCATCCCCCTGGCGGACTGCAGGGAGGAGGAGCGGATTTTCTGGAAGGAAAAATTAAAGAAGGAAATCGAAGGAACGGACAGCCTTCCTGCCGGCGCCGTGACCATGGAAGAAACTCCCTTTTCAGGCTCCGCCACCGCCTGGCAGGCCATGGAGCCTCTCTGGAAAGGGGTGGACCATGGGCGTCTCACCCTGCCCCTTACGGAAAAGGCGCCGCCCTTCATCAGCCCTGAAAACAGGACCCTTCGGGCGGCCCAGGCCCTCTGCCTTCTGGGAGCGGCGTTCTTCCTCCTTTCCGGCGGACAGTTTATGACCGCCCGAAGCCACCTTGAAGGCCTTCGACAGGAAGGGGAAGCTCTGGCGCCGCAAAAGGAGCGCATGGTCCAGGCAAGGCAGGAAAGGGCGGAAGAAAGAGAACTTCTGGCTCTTTTGCAGAAGCTGGAAAAGAGGGACGGCAAGTGGGAAGAAAAACTGGTGTCCCTGGGAGAATCACTGCCTCCGGGCATTGTGATTTCCTCCATCCGCCAGGAAGAGGGCGCCCTTCACATCAAAGGCACCGCCCAGTCGCCGGACCAGGTGACCCTCTTTAGGAATGCCCTCTCCGCCTCCTGGGGAAAGCCCCTGCAGAATGGAAAGCAGAAGGTGAACCCCGTCACCCACCTGGTGGACTTTACCCTTTCATTGAAAGGAGGCGCCCATGGACTGGAAAAAACTCAGAAATGACAGGAAATACACAGGGGTCTTCTTCCTCCTCGCCCTCCTCCTCTTTCTGGGCGGCGGCTACCTGAAACTTATGACCGCAGAAAAGGAAAACCTCAGCGCCGCCCGGGAAATGGAAAACAGGGAAATCAGCCACTTTGCCGCCCTTCCCGAGTCCCCATCCCGCCTTCCCTTTCTGGAAAGCCTCTTTCCGGCCGCTTCCTCCGCCTCCCTTTTAAGGGCCCTGGAGGAAACAGGCCTCAAGGCGGACACCGTTACGGAAGAAGAAATGGAAGGAGAGAAAGGAATATTTCATATTTTTCATATTTCCGGCACCGGCACCTATGCACAAATCGTGCAAACCTTTGATATAATAAAAGGCAAAGAAAGATGGAGTGCCGTGAACCTCAAAGAACTGAAACGGTCCCCCAAAGGACTGGCCTATGAAATGGAGATTCAGACATTCCAAATCCGAGGTACCTATGAAAAAGAGAAATATAGTCCTCATCGGTCCCATGGGCACCGGCAAGAGCCGGGCGGCGAAAATCCTCTCTGACGGACTGGAATGGCAGCTGGCGGACACGGACCGGATGATGGAACGAGAAACCGGAAAGAAAATAGCAGATTTTTATAAAGAAGCAGGCCCCGAAGCCTTTGCGGAAAAGGAAATGCAGGTCATAGGCCACGTGCGCTACTACCACGAAGCGGTGATTGCCATGGGCGGCAACTACCCCATGACAGAAGAAAAATTCCACCTCCTCTCCGAATACGGCCTCATGATCCTCCTCTACGCCCGCCCCTTCCGCCTGGCGGAACGGGTGCGCCGCCGCATCGGCAAAAGGCCTACCATGGACTACTCCGACGTAGACGGCTACGTGCGGCAGATGCTCCGGAAATGGGCGAAATGGAGGGACCGGGTGGACCTGGTCATCAACACCACCAACTGCCACCCCGAGCAGACCGCCCTCCTCATCGCCAGATATATAGACCAGCACCACATCTCCTTCGCGGAACGGAGGAAATAAGGGGGGCGTCAATGGCGGTGCTTACCGGTATTCCCGAAGGTTGACTCGCCCTTGCGGGCTCGAGGGTTGATGGTGCCGCCGGGGCTGACGCCCCTGGGCGCCAAGGGTTCTGTCCGGGACCGGCTTCGCCTCCCGGACGGTTTGAGGGCTCCGCCCAGGGTAGTTATGAAGTATCGCTCCGCTGGGGAGGTACGGCGCCTTACGGCGCCAATATAAAAGCCGCCGTAAGATGGCTATATACTCATCGCCCGTTAGGGCGATACCACAACCCTCAGCCGCGCAGCGGCTGTCAAACCTTAGAACCTTAAGAACCCTCGGGGCCGCAGGCCCCGTCAACCTTCTCCTCTGAACCCTTTGAACTTTCTGAACCCGCCTGCTCATGGGAATACAGCTTAATGACAGCTCAGGACTCTAAATCATAAAAGGAGGGATACTATGGATAAACTGGCAGTACTGACAAGCGGCGGCGACGCGCCCGGCATGAATGCAGCGGTGCGGAGCGTCGTGCGTACCGCTTTATGTTACGGAAAGGAAATCTACGGCATTTACCGGGGCTACTCCGGCCTTCTGGAAGACGACATGATTTCCATGACCTCTTCCTCCGTCAGCGGCATCGTCCTTCATGGCGGCACCATGCTGAAAACAGCCCGGTGCAAAGCCTTTTTTGAAGAGGAAAACCGGAAAAAAGCGGTGGATATCCTTCGGAAACGGGGCATAGAAGGCCTTGTCGTCATCGGCGGCGACGGCTCCATCCAGGGAGCGGAAAGGCTGACCCGCCTGGGCATGCCTACAGTCACCCTGCCCGGCACCATTGACAACGACATGCACGGCACCGACGAAACCATAGGCCACGACACCGCCGTCAACGCCGTAGTATCCGCCGTGAGCCGCATCCGTGACACCGCCTCCGCCCATAACCGGGCGGCCATTATCGAAGTGATGGGACGATTTGCAGGAAATATCGCCCTGGATGCAGGCCTGGCCTGCGGCGCCGAATACATCCTGGTGCCGGAAGTGCCCTTCAGCCGGGAAAAACTGGCCAGAAGCCTGAAACTCCAGATGAAGGCAGGCAGGACAAACAGCATTATCATCTGCGCCGAAGGCGCCGACGACGGCAGAGCCCTTTCCGACTGGCTTACCGAAAGAACGGACATCGACATCTGCACCACCATCCTGGGCTTCATCCAGCGCGGCGGCCAGCCCACCGCCAGAGACGGCATCCTGGGCTCCGTCCTGGGGGCGGCAGCGGTGAAGGCCCTTCTGGAAGGAGAAACCGGCGCCCTGGCAGGGATGCACAGAGGACAGGTGCGGATTCTCCCCTACGAAGAAGCAAAAAAAGAAAAAGAACCGTTCAAACAGAAACTGTACGAACTGTCCGTCATGCTGGGATCCGCCCAGCATGACGGAGACATCCGGGAAACGGGATTGTAAAAAAAGAGCACTGGTGGAAACCAGTGCTCTTTTTTAGTGAGCTAGTGGGCTAGTGGGACAGTGGGCGGCTGTCCGCTTGCCGTTGACTTTGGGCCGTATTCCCGAAAGCAGAGAGACGGCAGATATCAGACTTCAGACTATCAGACGTCTGTTCCCGCCGAGTGGTATTGTTTAGTGATCTAGTGAGCTGGTGTACTAGTGGGCTAGTTGGAGTTACTTACGGCATACACCAGAAGTGTTTCCCGCCGACTGGTATTTATTACCGGTTGTCTTCAATGTGCCGGGTACCAAGATTCTTCGCCTACGGCTCAGAATGACCGTGTCCGGCGGGAAGTTCAGCGCGTAACGCCCTTGCCCACCCCTGTCCAAGGGGTGGGTGGCGAGCGCAGCGAGCCGGAAGGGGTTAGCCGACAGGCGGCATTAAAAACTTTATTGCCCGAAGGGCAATCCACAACCCTCGGGCCGCAAGCCCGTCAAACCTAAGAACCTTCCGGCCGTAGGCCGGTCAAACTTGAGAACCTTTTCCCCTCACAACCCTTCTATACAACCTGTCTGCGTCAGCAGGCCACAACAGCGGCGATGAGTATAAATACTGCCTTCGGCAGCGAAAACCACACAACCTCGCGACCCTCGTGGAAATGCACCCCTTCTGTCGCCGCTGTTTTTTACTTAAGCTGCATTACGCATAGCGCCGGTAAAAGTTCCCCCCTCCGGGGGAAAGGTGGTGCCGCAGGCACCAAAAGGGGTGTATTTCCCATGTGGAGACCCTGCAGAGGGTCTCCAAGTCGGGCGAAGTTGGTCCCTAGCCTGCACATAAAAGGACTTTCCAATAAATCGCCCGACCGATGCCGCAGGCGCGGTTTTATGGTTTTGCCGCCGACAGGCGGCATATAAAACTTCATTGCCGCGCAGCGGCAATCCACAACCCTCGGGCCGTTAGGCCCGTCAAACCTTAGAACCTTAAGAACCCTCGGGGCCGGAGGCCCCGTCAACCTTCCCCTTTGAACCCTCTGAACCTTTCTCCTCACAACCCTTCTACACAACCTGCCTGCGTCAGCAGGCCACAACCTGCGGCGCCAGCCGCGCCCCCTTTTACGCCCGAAGGCGGGCCGAACCCTTTGAACCCGCGAAGCGGCGGAGCCGCCCTTCTATTACAGTCTCATCTTTCCCTTCATATGAAGTCCCGGCTGTCCGGGTACATAGATATTGGTCCAAACTTCCAGGGTGTTCCAGTTCTGCACGTGAACCACGGCGATGCCTGCATTTTCCTGCCAGTGCACCATGTACACGTGGTCTGCGATTTCCTCTGCCGTGAAGGGCATGGTGTCGGAGTAGCCCTTGCCTTCGCCTGCTGTCTGGGTGAAGGTGAGGGTTTTATTGTCCTTGAATTCCACATCAAACACGGCGGCGGGGGAGAAGTCCATGGTGACGTGATGGCCGATGCCGGGGTAGAGGTCTTTTCTTACCCAGGGTTCCACGCCGGTGATGACCCGGGCGCCGAAGGCGAGGGTGTCAGCGCCGGTAAGGGCGGGGTATTTTTCGCTCATCATGGAAACGATGGCGTCTGCCGTCTTTCCATTGGCCAGGGCTTCCCGGTAGTATTTCAGGTATTCCAGGGTGCAGGAAAGGATGGATGGATTTCCTTTGCTTTCATCATTGTAATGGTGGCTGGCAATGACCTTTTCCGGCGCAAGGGACGCCATGGTTTCTACCTGGCGGATCCATTTGTCCAGTTCATCAAGGCCCTTGGTGTCCGCCATCCAGGGATGGCTGTCTTCTGCCAGGGATACGCCGCCCAGCACCGTTTTTTCTGACGGCACGTAGAGGAAGCTGTGCATTTCATCGTCCGGGCAGGTGACGATTTTGATTTCCTCCCCTTCCAGCTTCGGCAGTTCCTTCACCGCCTCCGGCAGGATGAAACGGGAAGGCGCGTCTTCGCCCAGCGCTTTTTTCCAGACAGCGAGCTTGTCATTCATGCTGGCGGAAATCATCCAGGCCGTCTGGGCGGTGGAAAGGATGCGGGCCTTCGGGAAGGCTTCGGCCAGCACGTCCAGGCCGAAGTAGTAGTCCGGGTCGAAGTGGGAAATATAAATCACCTTCAGCTCTTTTCCGCTGTCCTTGATGCGCGCTGCCAGTTCTTCCGCGTACTGCTTCTGGAACTGGGCGTCCACCAGGAAGGCTTCCTTCTCGCCGGTGATTACAGTGGAGGTTACGTCAAAAATGGCTTTGGCGCCGGGATGGTAAACGTGGAATGCAAGGGACATATTAGTTTCCTCCTTTAGAAGAAAGACCGAAGGCATAGCCGGTCATGGAAATGGAGCCCAGGTTTCTTACCTGGTTGAAAACAAGGGGCTTTTCTCCCTCCGCAGCTCCCAGAGCATAGAGGAGAGGCAGGAAATGGTCCGCCGTAGGAGCGGCGTACATGCTGTCCGGGTGGTCTTCGTAGGAAATCACCTTTTCATCGTCCCTGGCAGAGACTGCATCGGTGATGTAGGCGTCGAACCGGTCCGCTGCCGGAGAGCCGCCTTCGTTATTCCATTCCACCTTGTACAGGTTGTGCACAATATTTCCGCTGGCAAAAATCAGGTACCCTTCCTCCCGGAGCGGCGTGAGGGCCTTCCCGATTTCATAGGAAGCTCTGGGAGAAATCTTCCCGTCAATGGAAAGCTGTACCACTGGAATGGAAGCGTCAGGGAAGAAATGGGTTAGCACCGTCCAGCTGCCATGGTCGATGCCCCAGTCATCATTAATGTCGGCCGAAGGAAGCAGGGACAGCACCCGGTCCGTAAGGGGACGGAAGCCCTTTGGCTCATACTTCACTTCATAGAGCTCTTTGGGAAATCCGTACATATCAAAAATCTGCCGGGGAGAAGGACTGGACTCCACATGGCTTCCCCTGGTGTACCAGTGGGCGGACAGGGACAGGATGGCCTTCGGACGGCCAAAGGTGTCTATGATTTCCTTCCCCAGATCATGAAAAGTGCGGGTGAGGTCATTCTTTTCCAAAGCAATCATGGGACTTCCATGTCCCGTGAAAATAACAGGCATTTTTGTCATGAAATCATCTCCTTAATAGTGGGCTGGTGGACTAGTGAGCTAGTGTACTAGTAGGCTGGTGTACTAGTGGGCTGGTGGGATAGTGGGGCAGGGGCGGCTGTTTGCTATCTGCTGTCCGCTTGCCGCTGGACTTTTGACCGCACTCCCGAAAGCAGGGAGACGGCAGATATCAGACTTCAGACTATCAGACGTCTGTTCCTACCGAGTGGTATTGTTTAGTGATCTAGTGAGCTGGTGTACTAGTGAGCTAGTTGGAGTTACTTACGACATACACCAGAAGTGTTTCCCGCCGACTGGTATTTATTACCGGTTGTCTTCAATGTGCCGGGTACCAAGATTCTTCGCCTACGGCTCAGAATGACCGTGTCCGGCGGGAAGTTCAGCGCGTAACGCCCTTGCCCACCCCTGTCCAAGGGGTGGGTGGCGAGCGCAGCGAGCCGGAAGGGGTTAGCCGACAGGCGGCATTAAAAACTTTATTGCCCGAAGGGCAATCCACAACCCTCGGGCCGCAGGCCCGTCAAACCTAAGAACCCTTGGGCCGTTAGGCCCGTCAATCTTAAGAACCTTTTTTCACAGCCTTTTCCCTCACAACCCTTCCACACAACCTGTGGCGAAGCCGTGCCCCTTTTCGTGCCCCAAAGGCGCCCCCTCTGAACCCGGGGCGGCAGAGCCGCCCCTACAGTATACTTTTTATACTTGCTTTCATTATATGACTGATATAAAATAGCTGACAAGAAGGATATTTTCCTTGACCTGGTATGAAACACTTGCGTATAGGAGGAAATTATGGAAAATAATTTATTCGGCGTCTGCCCCTTTGTGACAGCCCAGAAGCTGCTGCAGGGGAAATGGGCCATTCTTATCCTGCATGCCCTGAGCGAAGGGACGAAAAGGTTTAATGATCTGGAGCGGGAAATCCATATCACCCATGCCACGCTGTCGTCCCAGCTGAAGTACATGGAAAAAGAAGGGCTGGTGCACCGTACCGTGTATCCGGAAGTGCCGCCAAGGGTGGAGTACTCCCTCACCGCCATGGGCCGCCGCTTTGCACCGGTGCTTGACAGCATACAGACCTGGGGAGAGGAATATATAGAGTTTCTGAAAGAGAATCGTATATAAATAAATACATATGCCGGATCTGCAGACAGGTATGGGCAGAGGGGCTGTGAAGAAATGATTTACATTTTTTCACAGCCCCTTTTTTGGAAAAGTTTTGATGTTATTATTGACGTTACAAAGAAACTGTGCTAGTATGCTTGTAACGAAACAATTTACATTGATTATCAAATCATTTTTGAAAAGGAGATTACCCATATGAAAATCGCAGTAGCAGCAGCAAACGGCAAAGAAGGAAGACTGATTGTAAAGGAAGCACTGGAAAGAGGCATGGACGTTACCGCCATTGTCCGCAGTGCCAATCAGACGGAAGCAAAGCAGGTGATTCAGAAAGACATTATGGATCTTACCAAAGAAGACCTGCAGGGCTTTGATGTAGTAGTAGACGCTTTCGGCGTGTGGGACCCCTCTAAAATGAACCTCCACAGCGTCACCCTCGGCCATCTGGCAGACATCCTCTCCGGCAGCCATACCCGCCTTCTGGTGGTAGGCGGCGCAGGAAGCCTTTACACCGATAAGACCCACAGCCTGAAGATTTCCGAAACCCCCGATTTCCCGAAGGAATACCTCCCGGTGGCCAACGGCATGGGACAGGCTCTTGACGAACTTCGGAAGAGAAAGGACGTGAAATGGACCTACATCAGCCCGGCCGCTGTTTTTGATCCGGAAGGAAAGCGCACCGGCTCCTACACCCTGGCAGGGGAAGAATTCACTGTGAACGCTGAAGGACAGAGCTATATTTCCTACGCCGACTACGCCATCGCCCTGGTGGATGAAGCGGAAAAAGGAAATCACATCGGTGAAAGAATCAGCGTGAGGAAATAAGGGGCCGTCATTGGAGGTCGGGAAACGGCTGTCCGCTGCCTGCTTACCGCTTACCGCCGGACATGGTTTTCCACAGGCGAAGTTCGGTTGTAAAGGTCTTATTCCGCGGAGCGGAATGATAAAACGTATCGCCGCGAAGCGGCGATACCACAACCCTTTGAACCCTCTGAACCTTTAGAACCTTCTGAACCCTTTTGCGTTCGGGAATACCGTTCAGCCTGCAGAAAAGCAGCGCCATTATGGCGCTGCTTTTCGATTGCCCGATTCATTTGTCATAAATAATGAGGCCCATGAAGACCAGGTCTTCGTCCCCCGTGTTTTCCAGACCGTGACGGCTGCCGTTTTCGCAGAACATGGCGTCCCCCGGCTTCACCTCGTAGGTGCTGTCGTTATCGGTGTAAATACCGCGGCCGGAGAGAATATAATAGATTTCTCCGTCTCCCCGGTGCTGGTGTACGCCCATGGAGCATCCCTTTTCCAGGGTAGCCTTCACATAGACCCGGCATTTGTCCTTTAGCACCTCCGGCCCTGCAATGGGCTGGAGGATAATGCGGCCCTTGCCGCCGTTGGCGTGTTCGATGATTTTAGGTGGGAGTTTTGGAAGCATGGGATTTCCTTCTTTCATAGGTAAATAGATTTGAGGTTTGAGATTTGAGGGGGATAGGGGCGGGAAGCCATATTCTCGAAAGCAAGAGGGTACAGAGGATAAAAGGGTTCTTAAGATTGACGGGGCTTTCGCCCCGAAGGTTCTAAGGTTTGACAGCCCTTTGAGGGCTGAGGGTTGTGGTTGCGGCTCCGCCGCAAGTATATACGCTGCCTGTCGGCAGCGATGGCGGACGCCTTTAAAAATGAAAGGCGCCATGATGATAAAACCGGGGAACCGCCCTGCGGGCGAAGCTCGGTTGTATGATTTTCCATTCCGCGGAGCGGAATTACAAAACTCATCGCCCCTAAAGGGGAAACGACTCACTATGATTGGTGCGTCGCTTTGCTCCTGCCAATCATGTTCGCTGTGCACCCGAAGGGCGATACCACAACCCTTGGGTCCGAAGGGCCCGTCAAACCTAATAACCCTCCGGCCCAAGGGGCCGGTCAATCCGTTGAACCTTCCCCTTTGAACCTTTTGAACCAGCCCGCCTGCGGCGGGCCGAACCTTCTGAACCTGGCCCCTTCGCAGCCCCTACTCATTTCTCCAGTGATACCCTGCCAGTTCTTCTTCCGATACGTTTCCTATCCTTACACGGGAGAGGTATTTCCTGGCGATTTTACCCAGGGAGACCAGGGTGGATACGGGGGTGGGCGGGTGGTTTGT
>NZ_CALGPS010000080.1 GCF_937959425.1 uncultured Dialister sp. | reverse complement strand
GTGCATAAAAATTCTTATAAAAGAAAACTCTATGAATTAATCAGTGCTTCCCTAAAAAAGCAGTAAAGAAATGTCAATCATTTCTTTACTGCTTTTTTCATTTCGACACATAGGGGCTCCCTTTCAGGAGGAAGCGCCAGGGGAAGTCTTTGCCCCAGGCAGCGTAGTCTATGTTTTTCCGTTTTGTAATTTCCAGGGGCCAGGGGCCTTTTTCTCTTGTTTCCACGTAGAGGGTATCTCCGGTGAGGTCCATGCCGTAATAGGACATATCGATGCCCAGGGCCTGGGTGAGGCGGCCGGGGCCGCTGGTGAGGAGTTTTTCTTTTGTCTGGTGCCTTCTTTTTGTCATAAGGTCCAGTCCTTCCAGCGGTTCCAGGGCACGGATGAGGACGGAGCCGGACTCTCCTTCGTGGCCGCAGACGAAGTTGAGGCAGGTGTACATGCCGTAGATGAGGTAGACGTAGGCATGGCCGCCTTCTCCGAAGATGATTCTGGTCCGGGGAGTGATTCCTTTGAACACGTGGGCGCCGTCGTCTTTATGGCCCTGGTATGTTTCGCCGTAGGCTTCGCATTCCACGATGCGGCCGGCGGTGATGCCTTCGGGGGTTTTTGAGACTATCACGGTGCCTATGAGTTTTCTGGCGGTGGTGACGGCGTCACCCAGGAAGTCTTCTCTTGTCCATTTCATTTCACGTCTACCTGCATGCCCATGTCCAGGCTCTTGGGCGGGTCTGTAATCACCCGGTCCCCTTCTGCCAGTCCGTCCATAATGAGGACGTAGCCGCCGGTGTCGCTGGCAATGGATACGGATTTCATGTCCACCAGGTTGTCGTCATTCACTACGGCCACGGTGCTGTCACCGATGACGGCGGATTTGGGGATCATGAAGCAGGAAACGTTCTGTCCGCTTTCGATGCGGATGCTGTATTCGTTTCCGATGGTGATTTCATCGTCTGTATTGTCCACCTGCACTTTGTAGGTGGTGAATTTGTCGCCGTCTTCGTTGGGCTGTTTTTTGAGTTCGCCGTACCAGATTTCAGAGCCGTCGCTCATGGTGACGGTCAAGGTTTTGTCGTCTTTGGCTTTTTCCATGACGTTGTCCAGTTTCGCCGGAATCTGGACGGAGGCGGTGACCGGGGAGTCCTGGCGGATAACCAGGGCCGGTTTCCCTGCCATGGCCAGATGGGTGTCGCCGATGTAGACCTGGGAAATCACGCCGCTGATGGGGGCCCGCACGGTGCAGTTGGCAATGGTTTTTTCCAGTGTCTGCAGGGAGGCCACCAGCTGGGCCGGTGCCTGGGCAGGCGCTGCTGCGGGAGCCTGCTGTACGGCGCCGCCGCCTTTTCTTCCTTTGATTCTCTCATATTCCGCCCGGGTAATAATGCCCTGTTTCAGGAGGGATGCTTCCAGGCTGTCATCTACGGCGGGAGCGCTGTAGGTATAGGTGGGCGCCGCTGCCTGGGAGGCGGCGGCAATCTGGCTCCGAAGGGCCGCTGCCTGGGATTCGTACTGGGAGGAGTCGATTTTGAAGAGCTCGTCTCCCGCATTCACCACAGTACCCACGTCAGGGGGGTTGGAAATCAGATTTCCTGAAACCTGTGGAATCACCGGCGCCGTATGGAGTGCTTCCGGCGCTGCCTTTGTTTCCAGGGTAAAGGGTTCCCTCGTCTGCTGTGCTTTCATTACGTGAACCGAGGGACGGCTCCCGCAGCCTGAAAGAAACATGGCGGCGGACAGGCAGAATGCCGCCGCACAGGCCATCCATTTATTCATTTTCATGCCTTCTTTTCTGTCATTATATGGCCGGCAATGAGTTTTGCCAGTTTTTCAAGGGTGTCATCATCGGCAGGGGATGAGGAAATATGGACCGCATCGCCCAGAATGGTGCATTTCTTCAAAGCGCCTGCCTTTTCCATCATGAGCTTCCCGCTCACATTGGGTGCCCAGCTGCTGTTTCCAATGATGGAAATGGTGCGGTTCTGCACGTCCATTTCTTTGCAGAGGTCCAGGAATGCATTCATCACGGGGTTCAGGCCCATGTTCATGGTCACCGCCGCCAGCACCATATGGCTCCGGCGGAGTACCTCCGGGAATGCCTCTGTAATGGAGCTGCTGCAGAGGTCCACCAGCTTCAGGTTCTTCACGCCCTCCGCCGCCAGCTTTCCTGCCAGGATCTGGGCCGCCATGGCCGTATTGCCGTAGGGGGATGCAAAGAAGATGGAAACGGACCGTTCTTCCGGCTCCCAGGATGCCCATTTCCTGTAGAGGGACATCATCTTTCCAATATCTTCCGGCCTTCTGAACACCGGACCGTGGAGGGAGCAGAGATAGCGGATATCCAGCTTTTCCGCCTTCTTCAGGGCCATCAGCACCTGCGCGCCGTAGCGGGCCACAATGTTGGCGTAATATTTCCGGCAGCTCGGGAGGTATTCTCCGTCGTAGTCCACATCGTCCGCAAAGACGGAGCCGTTCAGCACGCCGAAGGTACCGAAGGCATCGGCGCAGAAAAGCACCTTTTCACTTTCCTCATAGGTAAAAGTCACCTCCGGCCAGTGCACCATAGGTGCCTTCAGGAAATGGAGCCGGTGGGAACCCAGTTCGATTTCCAGCTTTTCATCGGAGGTGATGAATCGGTCACGGAGAGAAATATGGAAATACTGGTCGATCATCTTCTGCGCCTGGGGCGTGGCCACGATCTTCGCTTCCGGATAGGCCTCCGCCAGGGCCAGGAGAGACCCGCTGTGGTCCGGCTCCATGTGGTTGATGATAATGTAGTCCAGCTTCCGCCCCTGGAGAAGATGGGACACATTGTCCATAAACACATCCCGAATCACCGAATCCACCGTATCCATAACCGCCGTCTTTTCATCGTCAATGAAATAGCTGTTATAGGAAATGCCCCGGGAAATGGGAATCAGATTTTCAAAGCGGGTAGATACGAAATCATTGCCGCCGATCCAGTAAATATGTTCAGTTACTTTCTGTTCGTTATGCATGGTGAAACCCCTTGTCATATGCTGATAAAAACAGTCATTTTCGCTTTTTAAGTATACCACGAATAAGAAAAGGGTTCAAAAGGTTCAAAAGGGAAGGTAAGTGTCAAGTTTTCCTCGGTAATTCATTTGACTGTCGATAATTACTATCTCC
>NZ_CALGPS010000079.1 GCF_937959425.1 uncultured Dialister sp. | reverse complement strand
AACTGCGCCACTACATCCCTTGCCCACCCCTATTTAAGGGGTGGGTGGCGAGCGCCAATATACTCTCTTGCGCCCCCCTGCTTGTCAGGGGGGAGAGGGCCACGCAGTGGCGAGGGGGGGATTGCCAAAGGCACACAGCCGGAGGCGGCCTATAAAATCTGCGGCGCAGCCGCCACCATAACCTTCGGCCCACAGGGCCGTCAAACCTGAGAACCCTCCGGCCAAAGGCCGGTCAATCTTAAGAACCCTTTCTCTGCCCCTTGAAACACAACCCTTCTACACAACCTGCGCCGTCAGGCGCGCCCCTTTTTTTACCTGCGGCACCAGCCGCCACCACAACCCTCGGTCCAAAGGACCGTCAAACTTACGAACCTTAATAACCTTCGGGGCGAAGCCCCGTCAACCTTCCATTATCGGCCCCCTTTGGTGCTAACGCACCACCTTCACCCATAGGGAAGCGTGTCACTGGATTCTCAGTCGCCCAAGGGCTCCCTACGAATCCAGTTCCCTTGCCACCCCGCAAGCGGGGGGACAATAAAAGAGAGGAGCACAACCCTTTGAACCTGGGGCGCCATAGGAATGAATGGAGTATAATAAAAGAAAACAGATTGTATCAGCAGAGGTGAGATAGATGAAGAAAAAGTGGATTGCAGTGATTCTGGCGGCTTCCCTGGCCCTTCCCCTGGGCACGGAGGCAGAGGCCTTTGACGGTTCTGCCATTCTGGGCCGTATCCTTTCCAGCGGGATTTCCCGGGAGAAGAAAACGAAGACCGTACCCGCCAGCACAAAAATTTCATCCGGAAAGAAGAACCGGTACAAAAACGCCATGGGCGTGCTGCAGAACATGCAGTGGGTGGGAGTGGCAAGAAGCTCCGGCGGCAATATCTATTTCGACCAGGATACCATGAAGGATACCGTAAGAAACGGGGAGCGCCGGGTGACAGCTACTGTGAAGAACGAGTTTACTGAAGCCGGCGCCAAAGCGGTGGAAAAGAGCAGCGACGGCGAAGTGGACAGGGACGATGTGGCTTACTCCCTTTTCCTGGTGGATTTTGGAGAAAAGGACTGCTTCATCGCCAGCCCCGTGATTTACTACGATAAAAAGGGAAAAGAACTTATCCGAAGAAAGCCGTCGGAGGCCTATGCCGATGTGACCGGCATGAACTACGGTAAACCCTACGGCCCGGGCAGTATGGAGCTTAAAATCAAGGAGAAGGTTTTCAGCTATGCAGACCGGGTAAAGGAAGAGGAAAAGGAAAGACAGGCGGAAAATCAATAGAGCACGAAAAAAGACCTCGCAGCAGCGGGGTCTTTTCCTTTCAGCAATCAGCCTTCGTATTCTTCAAATTCTTCTTTTCCGGCACCGCACATGGGGCAGATGTAGTCAGCCGGAAGGTCTTCAAACTTGGTGCCCGGTTCAATGCCGTTGTCCGGATCACCCTGTGCTTCATCATAAATCCATCCGCAGACTTTGCAAATGTACTTCTTCATAGTATCCTCCGTTCCCCTGCGCTCCGGCAGGAAACACATATGGCAGAGCCATAAACCTGTATGTATTATACCATAGCTTTTATAGGGAGGGGAGTGGGCGGATACGCGGCTTTGCTCCCTCTTGACTTTTAAATAGGGCTTATGATATATTCTCTCCAATACTATCTATCTTTTGGATAGAAATTAAGTAATCACTGATTCATTCAGAGAGTCTGCTTTTGTAAGGATTTTTATGCACTGCCGCGTCATGGGATTCCCTGCATTGCATAAAAGTCCAGGAATAAAAGCAGCCAATGATTTCATCAGTGCTTTCTTGAAGGAGGTTTTCATATGGCTAAGAAAAGAATAGTAGGTGTGGCAGGACTTGGACATGTAGGTGCCCATGCGGCATTCTGTCTGGGAATGATGGGGATTGCTGATGAAATCCTTCTTTGCGATGTGAAGGAGCAGAAGGCCATCAGCGAGTGCCAGGACCTGAATGATGCGGTGATGTATATGCCCAATCATACGGTGTACAGGGTGACTGACTATGCAGGATTGAAGGACTGCGACGTGATTGTGAATGCAGTGGGAGATGTGAGTCTCTGCGCTACGGGAAACCGGGATGATGAGCTGGCAAACAGTGTGCGCCAGGTGGCGGATTATGTGCCGAAGGTGATGGAAGCAGGGTTTGACGGGATTTTTGTCACCATTACCAATCCCTGTGATGTGATTGCCCATCTCATTGCAAAGCTGTCCGGCCTTCCCAGAGGCCGGGTGGTAGGGACGGGAACGCTTCTTGATTCTTCCCGCCTCATCCATGCGATTTCCGACCAGACGGGCCTCGATGCCCGGGGGTTCTTTGCCTTTATGATGGGGGAACATGGCAGTGCCCAGATGGTTCCCTGGTCCCAGGTGAATTTCTACGGCCAGACTTTGGCGCAGATGGAGAAGGATCCCCGCTTTGTGTTTGATAAGGACAGTGTGCAGGAAAAGGCCATCAAAGGCGGCTGGGTGACCTATAAGGGCAAGCAGTGTACGGAGTACGGCATTGCGTCGGCAGCAGCTACGCTGGTCAGGACTATTTTCCATGATGAGAAGCGGATTCTTCCCTGTTCCGTGGAACTCTCCGGTGAATACGGCGAGCATGATGTATTCTGCGGCGTTCCGGCGGTTATCGGTATTCACGGCGTGGAGGAAGTGCTGGAGTACCGGCTTACAGCAGAGGAAATGAAACGGTTCAAGGAATGCGTAGATACCATCCACCGGAATATTGAAAGGGGAAATCAGTTCCTTCCCCGGTGAATCAGCGCTTCCCTATTGCGGCAGGAAATTTCCCTGCTCCGGGTTTCAATAGAAATGAATACCTATGTCATCCATAACTGCCTGCCACCCCGCTGCATCGGCAGGCAGCCTGTCGTCATTTCAGGCAGGCCTTGAAAATCGCGGGGATGCGGAGCAGTCGAAATAGCTGTGAAGAAGTGCTGATTATTTCTTCACGGCTATTTTTTATGGAAAAAGGCATTGATGAGTAAAACAAAAAGGAGGCCTGCTGCGGTCTATTCCTTCTGCTATTGATAAAGAAAGCCCTGCTAAACGTTTCATATATAGTATTATGGCAATAAAAACGGCTGCTTTTGATATTTCACGGCGCAGAATAATAATTTATAAACTATTAAACATCGAAATGATAGATAAAAATATGAATAAACCCATTGATACATATTTATCTTAAATCTATGGACTTATATGTTCCATGAATCAATAGGTTAATCGATACTAATTTATAGTGGGCTATTGATTTTAGAAAATGCCCTTAGTACAATGTTACATATAACCAAAAAGGAAGTTCCTGTTTATGATTACAGGTCTTCCGGAGGACAGCTTTCCGATTTCCATGGAAATCGATTTTAAAGGAGAGGATTGTATGAGACATATTCGTAAGGTCCTGGTTGCCAACAGAGGCGAAATCGCCATCCGCGTATTCCGTGCCTGCAGCGAACTGGGAATCCGTACTGTGGCCATTTATTCCAAGGAAGATATTCTGTCCCTGCATAGAAACCGGGCTGATGAAGCGTACCTGGTAGGGGAAGGGGACAAGCCTATCGATGCTTACCTGGATATTGAAGACATTATCCGCATCTGCAAGGAGCACGATGTGGATGCCATCCATCCGGGCTACGGTTTCCTGGCTGAAAATGCAAAGCTGGCAAAGCGGTGCGAAGAGGAAGGCATTATCTTTATCGGACCGCGGGTGGAACATCTGATGATGTTCGGCGATAAGGTCAATTCCCGTATCCAGGCTGAAAAAGCGGATATCCCCATGATTCCGGGGTCCAAAGGGGCGGTGAAGAGTTTTGAGGAAGTGAAGGAGTTCGCTGAAAAGAACGGCTTCCCCATTATGATCAAAGCAGTGAACGGCGGCGGCGGCCGCGGCATCCGCAATGTGGACCGCATGGAGGATCTGGAAGAGGCTTATAACCGGGCTAAATCGGAAGCGAAGATGGCTTTCGGCGACGAGGATGTATATGTAGAAAAATGCATCATGAACCCGAAGCACATTGAAGTACAGATTATTGGCGATGAGCAGGGCAATGTGATTCATCTCTTCGAACGTGACTGCTCCATTCAGCGCCGTCACCAGAAGGTTATCGAAATGGCTCCTGCCTGGTCTCTGCCGGTGGAACTCCGCCAGAAGATCTGCAATGCGGCTGTCAAGCTCATGAAGCATGTACACTACCTCAATGCAGGCACCGTGGAATTCCTGGTAGACCAGGATGAAAAGCACTTCTATTTCATCGAAGTCAATCCCCGTGTACAGGTTGAACATACGGTAACGGAAATGATTACCGATGTGGATATCGTTAAGACCCAGATCCTTATTGCCGAAGGCTACTCCGTGGACAGCCCGGAAATCGCCATCGGACAGCAGAAGGATATCTGGTACAAGGGCGTGGCCATCCAGTGCCGCATTACCACCGAAGATCCGCAGAACAATTTCATGCCGGATACCGGCAAAATCATTGCCTACCGTTCCGGCGGCGGCCCGGGCATCCGTCTGGATGCAGGCACCGCCTATGCAGGGGCAGTCATTACTCCTTACTATGACTCCCTGCTGGTTAAGGTGACGGCCCATGCCCTCCATCCGAAGGATACCATCCATAAAATGCTTCGCTGCCTGGATGAATTCCGTATTTCCGGCGTGAAGACCAATATTTACTTCCTGCAGAACATGCTCCGTACCCGGGATTTCCAGGAAGGCAAGTGTGATGTAAACTACATCGACCGCAACCCCTGGCTCCTGCAGGAACCGGATCTCATTTCCGACCGGGGCACCAAACTTCTGTCCTACATCGGCGACATTACGGTGAACGGCTATGCCGGCGCCGGCCACAAGGAAAAGCCGGACTTTGCTCCTCTTCCCGTTCTGGATGCGTCCAAGGAAGAGGCACCGAAGGGCACAAGGCAGCTCCTGGATGAACTGGGCCCTGATAAATTTGCCCAGTGGGTGCTTGACCGCAAGGAAGTCATGTTCATGGATACCACCTACCGTGATGCCCACCAGTCCCTGCTGGCTACCCGCGTAAGAACCCATGATATTATGAAGGCCATCCACTACACCGCTGTCCATGTGCCGCAGCTTTTCTCCTTTGAAAACTGGGGCGGCGCTACCTTCGACGTGGCATACCGTTTCCTGGATGAAAGCCCCTGGGACCGCCTGCGCCAGATGAGGAAGGCAGCGCCCAACATTCTTTTCCAGATGCTTACCCGCGGCGCCAACACCGTCGGCTATACCAATTATCCGGAGAACGTGGTTCGTCATTTCATCGACCAGGCTGCAGACAACGGCATCGATGTATTCAGAATCTTCGACTGCCTGAACCAGCTGAACCACATGACCGTGTCCATTGATGAGGTACGGAAGAAGAACAAGATTGCCGAAGCCTGCTTCTGCTACACCGGCGATATTATGGACCCCAGGCGCCAGAAGTACTCCCTGAAGTACTACACCGACCTGGCTAAGGAAATGAAGAAGGCGGGAGCCAATATCATTGCCATTAAGGATATGGCCGGCCTTCTGAAGCCGGAAGCGGCCTATGCCCTGATTTCCGCCCTGAAGGATGCGGTGGATCTTCCTATCCACCTCCACAGCCATGAAGGCGGCGGCTGCACCCTTTACTCCTACGCCAAGGCAGTGGATGCAGGGGTAGATATCCTGGACGTGGCTACCGGCGCCCTTTCCAACGGCACCAGCCAGCCTTCCATGACCGCCATGTACTATGCGCTCCAGAACCATCCCCGCCAGCCGAAGCTGGACATCGATGCCCTGGAAACCATCGACCGCTACTGGCAGGGCGTACGTCCCTACTATGCCGGCGTAGATTCCCGCATGGCCAGCCCGAACACCACCCTCTTCCAGCATGAAATGCCGGGAGGACAGTATTCCAACCTCCGCCAGCAGGCTACAGCCGTGGGCCTTGGGGAGCAGTGGCCGGAAGTATGCCGCATGTATGCCAAAGTGAATATGATGTTCGGCGATATTATCAAAGTGACCCCGTCCTCCAAGGTAGTGGGGGATATGACCCTCTTCATGGTACAGAACCATCTTACAGAGGAAGATATTTATGAAAAGGGTGAAACACTGGACTTCCCGCAGTCCGTGGTCGATTTCTTTGACGGCAAGCTGGGCATTCCCTACGGCGGTTTCCCGGAAAAACTGCAGAAAATCATTCTTCGCGGACAGAAGCCTCATCTGGAAAGCCAGCCGGAGGATGTGGACTTTGAAAAGGTGAAGATGGAAATGAAGGAAAAGCACATCCCCACCAGGGAAGAAGATGTGTCCTCCTACTGCATCTATCCGAAGGTATTCAGCGACTATATGGACCGCTACCACAGGTACGGCGACCTTTCCATCCTGGATACGCCTACCTATTTCTTCGGCATGAAGCCGGGCGAAGAAATCCGTGTGGACATCGATGAAGGCAAAATGCTTCTGGTGAAACTGGACAACATTACCAAACCTGACGGCGAAGGCAACAGGGAAATCCAGTTCGAGCTGAACGGCATGCCCCGTGAAATCAAGATCCATGACAAACATGTGGCTGAGACTGCAGTGACTGCCAGAAAGGCAGACAAGGATGTGGTGGGCGAAGTAGGTGCTACTCTGTCCGGTTCCGTGGTGAAGCTTCTGGTGGACAAGGGCTCTTCCGTAAAGAAGGGGGATCCGGTCATCGTCACCGAAGCCATGAAGATGGAAACAACCATTACCGCTCCGGTGGACGGCATCGTTTCCGAAATCCACGTGAAGGCAGGGCAGCGCATCGAATCGGGCGACCTGCTCATGGTGATTGAATAATCGATTTCATCAGTAAAAGCCCTGGCTTGTAAGGAGTACAGGGCTTTACTTTTTCCCTATTGAAATACCAGTGCCGCATAGCACAGGCTAAATGATGTATCATTTAATCATAGATGGTCATCCGGGCTTGCCAGTCAAGTGGCGGCAGGGTATACTAGATAAAATACATGGGGAATAAACTGGGAGTATGGGAAGCAGAGGTTTTATCAGGTTTCAATTAGGAGTGAAATCTGGTGGGAATCAGCCGGTGCTTTCCGAATGGGAGTAAATGGGATTTTTATTTCATTGGAGGAGGAGTTTATTTTGTTTAGAACGATTAAGAACATCCTCAGCAGGGTGTCCCTCATCAAGCAGATTGCCGTGGGCCTTGTCATCGGTATCTGCATTGCCGTATTTTTCCCGCCGGCCATTCCGGTGGTCAAGATTTTCGGTGACCTTTTCGTTAAAGCACTGAAGGGCGTAGCGCCTATCCTGGTGTTCTTCCTGGTCATGAATGCCATGGCCCAGAGAAAGGAAGGCTCCGGCGGAAGCATGAAGCCGATTATCGAACTCTATGTCATCGGCACCTTCTTTGCTTCTGTAGTGGGCGTCACCATGTCCTTCCTGTTCCCTACCTTCCTGTCTCTGCAGGTGGCACCGGATACGAAGCTGGCTCCGCCAAGCGGTATCGTACAGGTTCTTCATAACCTGATCCTGAGCATCGTAGATAACCCGGTGGCAGCCCTTATGAATGCCAACTACATCGGTATCCTGGGCTGGGCAATCATTCTGGGGATTGCACTGAAGACCTGCGCCGGTGATACCACCAAATCCTGCCTCAATGATATTGCAGCCGGCATTACCAAGGTGGTTACCTGGGTCATCCACTTCGCACCCCTTGGCATTATGGGCCTGGTAGCCGACTCCGTTGGTACCGCTGGCCTGGGAGCTCTCCTTGGCTATGTACAGCTCCTTGGTGTCCTCATCGGCTCCTACTTCCTGGTAGCCCTGGTGATGAATCCGCTCATCGTATTTGCCAAGCTGCGTAAGAATCCCTATCCCCTGGTGTGGACCACCATCCGTGAAAGCGGCGTATATGCATTCTTCACCAGAAGCTCCGCTGCCAATATCCCAGTGAACCTGTCCCTCTGCAAGAGACTGGGTCTTGACCCCGATACATTCACCATTTCCATTCCTCTGGGCGCTACTATCAACATGGCCGGCGCATCCATCACCATTTCCGTGCTGGCTCTGGCTGCAGCCCATACCCTGGGCATCCAGGTAGATATGGCAACCGCTCTCCTGCTCTGCATCGTTTCCACCGTTGGTGCCTGCGGCGCATCCGGCGTAGCCGGCGGCTCCCTGCTCCTCATTCCGGTAGCCTGCGCATCCTTCGGCATCGGCAATGATATTTCCATGCAGGTAGTCGGTGTAGGCTTCATCATCTCCGTACTGGAAGATGCCTGCGAAACCGCTCTGAACAGCTCCAGCGACGTCCTCTTCACCGCTACTGCAGAATTTGCAGAACGCAGAAAGAAGGGCACCCTGAAGGCTGAAGATATGGTTCCGAAGGACGAACATTAATCAATTAAAAAAACCCGTGAAGAAATGCAGCCGTTTCTTCACGGATTTTTTTTATTTCTATTGAAATGGCGAAGCGGCAGGGAACAGTGAGTCACCCTTCCCGCCGTCCGGCAGCTGCATGTACCGAGATTTTTCACTGCGTTCGGATGACGAGTGAGGCGGGAAGGGACCCCGTAATGCAGGCTTTATACTGATTTCCCCTTGAGGGCTAAGACCCCGGCAATATTCCTGTCTGCACCCTCTGCACCTTGGCCGCCCTGCGGCCCAAGACGGGCACACTCAAGAACTTTTCCTTTTTATTATTTGAATCGTCATCATTTTTCCCACGCAAAAAACTCCTGCATCAGACCCGGCTGCGCGTCACCGCCAGGTCTGATTTCAGGAGTTTTTATGTTTTCGGTACCGGGAGAGTTCCGATTCATATGAGGAAGTTCATTTCTGCTCCCCCCCGCGCCTGTCCCCTGGTAAGGTTTGTGCACATGACAGGCAGGGAGCGGTCGTCCCTTCCGGGCCCTTTCGGTTCTCTCTATTTTCATAGTTCCTGAGGGGTCAGGAAATTCTCAGCCCCTGTTTTGCTAAGAGACACTCACCCCATGATTTCCCTGTCTTGCTATTCATGGCCGGATGTCATAAAATAGACAGGATTCTATATTTCCTTCTGCCCTTTCCTTTTTATTTTTTTACCTCCCATAGTGCGCGGTTTCTTCAGAAATGATAAAATAAAAAGAGTTGACGCAGGAGGTTTTTATGGAAACAATCGGTCTCTTGGCAGGTATCGGTACCCTTCCCGTGGAGTTTACGGAAGCGGTGAAGTCCCAGGGCTACCGGGTAGTATGCATTGCGGTGATTCCCGGCATTGATCCCCGGCTAAAGGATATGGCAGATGCCTATTATGAAATCAGCGCATTCAAGCTGAATAAAGTGATTAAGACCCTGACAGGCGAGGGGGTAAAGGAAGTCACCATGATCGGCAAGGTGACGAAGGAGTGGCTTTTCAAGAACCATCCCTTTCCGGACCTTCGGGCTATCAAGGTATTGAACCGTTTAAGAAAGACAGATTTCAAAGATGACACGGTGACTCTGGCCATTGTGGATGAGCTGGCGAAGGACGGTATTTCCGTGTTGGACCAGACGAAGTATCTGAAGCCCCTTATGCCGGGGCCCCAGGTATTTACCAGAAAGAAGCCTACAGAGGAGCAGATGGCGGACGTGGCTTTCGGCTTTAAGGCGGCCAAGGCCATCGGCGCCATGGATTTGGGGCAGACGGTGGTGGTGAAGAACCAGGCCGTTATGGCTGTGGAAGCCATCGAAGGCACGGATGCCTGCATCCGCCGGGGCGGAAGTCTCGCCCGGGGCGGCGCGGTGGTTGTGAAGACCGCAAAGCCGTCCCAGGATACCCGTTTCGATATGCCGGCGGTGGGACTGGAAACCCTTCATTCCATGGAGGAATCGGGCTGCGCCGTGCTGGCTATTGAAGCATGGCATACCCTTTTTGCTGAAAAGGCGGCAGTGCTTCAGGAGGCGGACAGGAAGGGAATCGTCATTCTTGCGGTAGAACAGGATAAGATATGAAAATAATGATGTCTGCCGGGGAAGCATCCGGTGATATGCATGCAGCCGCTGTGGCGGCGGAACTGAAACGAATCATGCCGGATGCGGACCTGTTCGGCATGGGCGGCGCGGATATGAGAAAAAGCGGCGTCCGTATTATATATGATATAGAAAATCTGGGTATCATCGGCGTGGTGGAAGTGATCAAGCATATTCCCTTTTTCTTTCGCCTCCGCGCTTTCCTTAAGAAAGCTATGATGGAAGAAAAGCCGGATGTACTGGTATGCGTAGATTATCCGGGCTTCAACATGAAGCTGGCCCATGTGGCAAAGGAACTGGGCATTCCGGTGATTTACTACATTGCCCCCACCATCTGGGCCTGGAACAAGGGCAGGGCGAAGAACATCGTGCGGGATGTGGAGCAGGTGGCGTCCATTTTTCCCTTTGAAGCAGAGGCTTACCGCAAGGCCGGGGCCCGTGTCACCTTTGTGGGACATCCCCTGGCGGATACGGTGAAGCCGTCCATGTCCTTTGAGGATGCCATGGCCTATTTCCATGGAGATCCTTCTAAAAAAAGAGTACTGCTCATGCCGGGCAGCCGGAAGAACGAGGTGGCAGGGCTGCTTCCTGTCATGATGCAGGCAGCGGAAAAGCTGGCGGAAAAGGAAGAATGCCAGTTTTTCATTCCCCGGGCATCCACCATTTCAAAAGAAATGCTTTTGTCCATCATCGGGAAGACTTCCCTTTCCATCGAAATCACCGAAGGCCATCAGTATGACCTCATGCAGATCTGTACGGCCTGCGTGGCTTCGTCCGGGACGGCTACCCTGGAAACGGCACTCATGGAGCTTCCTACGGTTCTTGTTTACAAACTGGCTCCGGTGACCTGGTTTCTGGCCAATCTCCTGGTGCATGTGAAGTATGCAGGCCTTCCCAACCTGCTTCTTGGCAGGGAAGTGACGCCGGAGCTGCTGCAGGACCGGGCCCGGGCGGAAAATATCGTATCCATCCTGCTTCCCTGGCTGCAGGATGAAAAGGCAAGACAGAAAAATATAGAAGAAATACGGGAAGTGCGGAAGGCACTTGGTTCCGGCGGAGCTGTCCATCGGGTGGCTGAGCTGATTATAAAGACTGCAGGAGCGGTTCATGGCAAATAAACGAAGCAAATTAAACAGTTATAAAAGGCTTTTGAAATTTCTGAAGCCCTATATCAAGCTGCTGATTATTTCCATCATCTGTATGGTGGCGGTGTCGGCGTCCAATCTGTATGTTCCCTGGATTATCAAGGATGTCATCGATAAGGTACTGGAAGATAAGGATCTCACCATGCTTTATCTCATCATCCTGTCCATTATTGTGGTGTTCTTTATCCGCGGTTCCACCACCTTTGCTCACCGTTACCTCATGGGGTACATCGGCCAGTCGGTTATCCGCGATTTAAGAAACCAGCTTTATGAGCATCTGCAGAAGCTCCCCATTGCTTACTTCGACAAAAGGCGCACCGGGGAAATCATGAGTAATCTTACCAACGATATCGGCGCCCTGCAGACAGCCATGACCACTGATTTCATCATGCTGGTGCAGGAAGGGGCTATTTTCATCGGTTCCTTTGCCGCCATGATTTATCTCCAGTGGAAGCTCACCATCCTCTGTCTCATCATTGTGCCCCTGGTTTCCGTAACTATTAAATTCTTCGGCAGGAAGCTCCATTCCTCCGGAAGAAATGTACAGGAAAGGCTGGCGGACGTGACGGCCATGCTGCAGGAAACCATTTCCGGCGTCCGTATCATCCGCAGCTTCAACCGCTGCGATTATGAAACGAAGCGGTTTAAAAAGGTGAACCAGAATAATTTCAAAGCTACGGTGAAGTCCATCCGCCAGCAGAGCCAGCTCACGCCGGTGGTGGAATTTCTGGCAGCCCTGGCTATTACGGTCATTATCTGGTACGGCGGCGTGTCCGTTATCGACGGCATTATGACTGCCGGCGAACTCATCGCCTTCCTGATTTACGCCATCAATCTGGCGAACCCCATCAAGCGTATTGCCGACAGCTACGGCAATATCCAGAAGTCTCTGGCAGCGGCGGACCGGGTCTTTGCCATCCTTGACGAAAAGGAAGAGGACCAGAACCGGGAGGACGAAAAGCCTCTGGTGGTGAAGGAAGGCCTGGTGGAAGCCAAGCACGTGCAGTTTGCCTATGAAGAAGGCCATCCGGTGCTGAAGGACCTCAATTTCAGGGCCAATCCCGGTGAAACCATTGCCATCGTAGGCCCTTCCGGCGCAGGAAAATCCACCATTGCCAACCTGCTTCCAAGGTTCTATGAAATCACCGGCGGTGAAATCGACATCGACGGCATGGATATCCGCAGGGCGGACCTGGGCTCCCTTCGAGACCAGATCGGCCTGGTGCCCCAGGATACCCTCCTCTTTAATACATCCATTAAGGACAATGTACTCTACGGGCGTCTGGATGCTACGGACGAAGAAGTCTGGGCGGCTATCCGCTCTGCCAATGCAGAGAAATTTATCAAAGAACTGCCCGACGGCATTGATACCCGGGTAGGGGACCGGGGGCTTATCCTTTCCGGCGGCCAGCGCCAGCGCATCGCCATTGCCCGGGCTATCCTGAAGAACCCGAAAATCCTTATCCTTGATGAGGCTACCTCTGCGCTGGATACGGAAAGTGAAAAAGTGGTGCAGGATGCACTGGATAAATTGATGGTTGGCCGTACGGCCTTCGTCATTGCCCACCGTCTGTCCACCATTAAGAATGCAGACCAGATTCTTGTATTAAACGACGGCGTCATTGCAGAACGGGGCACCCATGATGAACTCATGGCCAAAGGCGGCCTTTACTACGACCTCTATACCATGAGCGCCAAAGTGACAGAAGCAGAAGACGCTGTGGAGGATGAGAAGGAGGAAGGGTAGTGGGCTGGTGAGCTGGTGTGCTGGTGTGCTAGTGTACTAGTGGGCTGGTGAGCTAGTGTACTAGTGGCTAGTGGCTGGTAGCTGGTAGCTGGTAGCTGGTAGCTGGTAGCTGGTAGCTGTTGGCTGTTGGCTGGTGGCTGGTGGCTAGTAGCTGGTGG
>NZ_CALGPS010000078.1 GCF_937959425.1 uncultured Dialister sp. | reverse complement strand
GCTTTCACCAGACTATACTATACACGCCGAACTGGCGCACAACTTAAGAACCCTCCGGCCCAGCGGGCCGGTCCATCTTAAAAACCCTTCGCGCCCAAGGGGCGCTTCCCCCTTTGCCCCTTGCATTTCTATTTCAAAAAGAATAAAATGGGAGAGATGAAAATTTGACAGTGATTCGGAAAGGAGGGCCTTTTGCATAGGAAGGGGCCTTCCTTTTTCTGAGTCTTTTTTTAGGGAAGCACTGATTAAATCATAGAGTTTGCTTTTATAAGAATTTTTATGCACTGCTTCGTCATGAGGCTCCTTAAACAGCTGGCTATTCGCGTCGCCTCATTCCTTGCATTGCATAAAAACTCAAGAATAAAAGCAAACAATGAATGAATCAGCGCTTCCCAAGAGAGGAAAGTGAAAATGAGTAAACGTATTATTGAGGTGGAGGAACGGCTTCCCATTCTCCCCACCATTCCCCTGAGCCTGCAGCATCTCTTTGCCATGTTCGGCTCTACGGTGCTGGTTCCCTTTCTTTTGAATGTGGACCCTGCCACCTGCCTTTTTATGAATGGTATCGGCACGCTGCTGTACCTGGCCATCTGCAAATGGAAGCTGCCGGCTTATCTGGGATCTTCTTTTGCCTTTATTTCGCCGGTGCTGGCGGTGACGTCCACGGCGGGCATGTCCTATGCCGATGCCCAGGGGGGATTCATTGCCTTCGGGCTCTGCTTCATTTTCCTGGCCTTTCTGGTGAAGAAGGCGGGGGTGCACTGGATTGATGTGCTGTTCCCGCCGGCAGCCATGGGTGCCATTGTAGCCATCATCGGGCTGGAGCTGGCGCCCCTGGCTATGACCATGTCCGGCTTCATCGGTGAGCCCCAGGGCATGTCTTCCGCCACGGCCATCACCATTTCCATGTTCACCCTGGTTGTGACTATCCTTGCCACGGTGCTGGGACGGGGTTTCATTTCCATCATCCCTATCCTCATCGGCGTCATTGCCGGCTACATCCTGTCTGTATTCATGGGGGTGGTGGATTTCCACCATGTGGAAGAAATGCCCTGGGTGGCTTTCCCCACCTTCTATTCTCCCCATTTCAATCTGTCCGCCATTATGATGATTCTTCCGGCGGTGTTCGTAGTTTTTGCGGAACATCTGGGCCATCTCTTTGTGACCAGTGATATTGTAGGAAGAAATCTGATCAAGGACCCCGGCCTGCACCGCTCCCTCTTTGCCGACGGCCTGTCCAACATCATTTCCGGCTTCGTCGGCTCCACGCCGAACACCACCTACGGTGAAAACATGGGCGTCATGGCCATGACCGGCGTATACAGCACCTGGGTCATTGCAGGGGCTGCCATTTTTGCCATTATCTTCTCCTTCATCGGCAAGATTGCCGCCCTCATCCACGCCATTCCCACCCCCGTCATGGGCGGCGTGTGCATCCTCCTCTTCGGCTTCATCGCCGCATCCGGTATCCGCATGCTCATCGAAAAGCAGGTGGACTACACGAAATCCAGAAACCTGATTTTAACGGCAGTCACCATGATTTCCGGCCTCTCCGGCGCCACCATCGTAGTGGGCCCGGTGCAGCTGAAAGGCATGGGCCTGGCTACCGTAGTGGCTATGATCATCTCCATCTGCTTCCTGATTTTTGATAAGACCCATATGTCGAATAATGAGTGAGGCTAGTGGGCTAGTGGGCCGGTGATCTAGTGTGCTGGTGTACTAGTAGGCTGGCGGCTGACGGCGGTTCAGCGGCGCATATGAGACAACAGTCATTAAATCCCAATCGGCGGGGAGGCTGCCGTTTAGCAGTCAGTTCAGCGTAGAGTATCATTCCATCTTGAAGCCTCGTACACCCTATGGTCCCTCAAGGGGCAAAGATGTTACGCGCTTTACCTTTTCCCACTCCCTAGCTCACTAGATTACTAGATCACTCACATATGTTATAATACCCATAGACATCGTGATTGACCGGAAAAAGCCGCCGGAAAATGCTGCTGCATTTCCCTGGCGGCTTTTTTCGTGTTTCTATTTTATAAATAGGTATCCGTAGCTGGCGGGGCGGGGTAGAGCTGCGCCGCTTCTTTGATGCATTCCATCAGGATTTCCTTGTTTTTCCTCTTCACCATGCCGGACATGCGGAAGAGGTCTACGATCCACCAGATTTCTCCGATGACGCAGAAGCAGAGGAGCCACAGGAGTATGTTCTTGAAGGGGTGGCCCAGGTAGAAGTAGTACACGCCGAAGAGGATCCAAAGGATGTAGGCGGTGGATTTTTTCTTTTCCCTGGCGGTGTAGAGGGTGAGGGCGTAGTCTTTCTGTTTGTCGGAGAGCCGGTTCAAAAGGGCAATGTCTTCGCTGTCGAGGGTGGCGTCCATATGTTTTTCCTCCTTAAACTCTTAAAAAAGGCGTTGTTTCAGTTTCATGGCCTTCCATTTGGAAAGGGCCTGGCGGGCGTCTTCGGGAGCCTTTTCGGTGAGACGGATATTGCCTTCCATTCTTTCCTTCATGGTCACCGATGGGTGGATGTAGGGCTCGAAGGTTTTATAGAGATTCATTTTCGTGATTTCTTCTGAAATATCCATGGCAGCCTCCTTTAGGAATATTTCCTTTTCTTTATTGTATCACAGGAGGAGGCAGGCGGTGTTTACAGGGAAAGGAAATTTTAGTATAATGGAAATACAATATCGAAAATCATCGTTTAATAGAAAGGACGCTCTATGAACTACAGAACCGGAAAGATTCTGCTTATCACATCCCTCCTGCTTCTGCCGGCTGCATTTTCTCCTGTACGGGGAGAGGAACCGGCTTTTTCCTATACCCACATCCACCGGGAAGGCTCTTCTGCCACAATATCGGAGAGCCGGACAGAGACGAGGGAGAAATCATCAAAAACCACCACCCATTCCGACGTATCCATTGATTTTCCTTCGGCGCCCGCAGCCGGCGGCATGGTGTACCCTTATCTCACCAAGAATAAGCTTTCCAGCGCTTCCGTCCAAAAGGAGGGCGGCAGGGCCTATGAGTACGGCGTGCTGGCTGCTGTCAAAGGGGAGAAGGGCTGGGGCCTTCTGGGCCGGAAGGGAGAGGAAGTGGTGCCTCCTGTCTACAGCTCCATCAGCTATGAAGGAGACGGCCTTTTCCGGGTGAAGGGGAAAAAGGGCTTTTCCTATATCACCGCTGACGGAAAGCCGGCGGCGCCTCCCAGGGAAGAGGGGCCTTCTTTCTACCGGGACAGGGGAAAGTACGGTATTCTGGACGAAGAAGGAAGAAAGGTGACGGCGCCCCTGTACCGGCAGGTGCTGACTCCCTTCAGCGAGGGCATTGCCTTCGTGGAGCTTTCTGACGGAAGGAAGGGCGCCATTGACGAGGCGGGAAAGCTCCTCTTCACCGCCGATTTTGACAGCGCAGGACCCTATGAAAACGGTCTGGCAGAGTACCGCCGGAAGGTGAACCGTTTCAACTGGGGCGTACTGGCGGGAGCCATGCTGGGCGGTCTTGGTGGAAACGGCGGAGGCGATGAAATGCTGCCCCTTTCCTATGACGGCGTGAAGCGGGGCTACCTGGACCGCAAAGGCCGTGTCATCATTGACAGCCGCTCCGATGAAGTGTACCCCATGACAGAGTGGGGCGCCTTTGTAAAAGACAAGGGGCTTCTCCGCTTTGTGAACAGGGAAGGGCAGGATGTCATCCCGCCCGGCTCCTACGACCTGTCCGGCGGCATGCTCTATGAAAGGGAAGGGATTGTGACCCTTTGGGACAAAGGGACAGGAAAGATGGGCGCCTTCCGTCTGGCGGACGGCGAGAGGGTGAAAGATTTCATCTATGACCGTCTCTATTTCCCGGGAGAAAACCGTCTTCTTTATGAAATCAATGGACGGACAGTGCTGGCCATGGCAGACACAGGAAAAGAAATCCGGGAACTTCCCCGGGGCGCCATGATGGAGCCCTTTGGTGACGGCGGCGTGACCTGGATGGAAGAGGGGAAGAAAACGGAGGCCGTCGATAAAGATGGCCGCGTCCTCTTTGCCCTTCCCTCAGGAGACAAGGCAGGCGGCCCCTTCCGCCACGGCCTTTCGCCGGTGCGCCGCAAAAAGGGATGGGGACTCATGAACCAGCAGGGACAGTGGGTCGTTCCCCCTGTTTATAAAGATTTAAAAATGATGTAGCCCGCATAAGGCTATGAAACCTTCGGGATTGTGCTACAATAGAAACACAGCAGAAAGCTGTGATCAATCCTATAATCATGACAGAAAGGAGTATGTCCAATGTATGATGAATTAACTGCGGAACGGGAAAAAAGTATTTCCATCAATATGCCCGGTCTGATGAAAGATGTGTATGCCTGGATGGCCATTGCCCTGGTGGTGACGGGGTTCAGCGCATGGTTCGTATCGGATAACGCCCTGCTCCGGGGGCTCTTCATGGGGAGCCGCACCGGCACCCTGGTGCTGGTGCTTGCCACCTTTGCCCTGGTATGGCGCCTGTCTTCTGCCATGGGGAAAATGTCCCTGAAAACGGCGGCGGCCATGTTCCTGGTGTATTCCGTGCTGAACGGCATCACCCTGTCGGCAGTGTTCCTCACCTACACCCTGTCCTCCATCGGCGGCGTATTCTTCATGACTGCCGGCACCTTCGGTATCATGTCGGTATACGGCTATGTAACCAAGGCAGACCTTTCCAAAATGGGAAATATGTGCCTCATGGGGCTTTTCGGCATTATCCTGGCCACGGTGGTGGGCTTCTTCTTTGACAGCACCCTGCTGCAGATGCTCATTTCCTACGCCGGCATCCTGGTTTTCACAGGCCTCACCATTTATGACACCCAGTCCATTAAGCGGCTGGCTCTGACCTATCATTCCCGGGCCACCGACGAAGGACAGAAGGTCGCCATCATGGGCGCCCTTACCCTGTACCTGGATTTCATTAACATTTTCATTTACCTCCTCCGCCTCTTCGGAGAGAAGAAATAAGGCAGTCAAAAAGGGGCTGTGAAAAAATGATTTACATTTTTTCACAGCCCCTTTTTTGATGAGTTCATTGAAAAGGTTGACAGGGCTGCGCGCCTGCTGTCTGACGTCTGACGTCTAACTTCTATCGTCTAACATCTACCATCTGCCATCTGATCCTCACCATCCGCTCCGTTTCCAGAAGGAGGGGATGAAGATGGAGAGGAGGGTTACCGATTCCAGTCTGCCGAAGAGCATGGACAGGCACACAATGGCCTTGGAGAAGTCCGGAAGGGCCGCGTAGGTGCAGGTGGCGCCGAACTGGCCGAAGGCGGGGCCTGCGTTGCTCATGGTGGAGAAGGCCACGCCCAGGGCATCCATGAAGTTAAGACCGTCAAACATCATGCCCGCTGCCCACAGGGCGGACAGAGCCATGTAAATGAAGAAGAAAGCCAGCACCTGGAGTACCGTATTCCGGGAGAACCGCTCGCCTCCTACGGTCATGTGGAAAATGGCCCGGGGATGCATATGGAGCTTCAGGATGGCGGAGAAGCATTTGAAAAGAAGGATGAGGCGGATTACCTTCAGCCCGCCGGCGGTGGAGCCGCCGCAGCCGCCTACGATAATGAGAAGGAGGATGATGAATTTCGCAAAGGAAGGCCACTGGTCAAAATCCGCCGACACAAAGCCGGTGGTGGAAGAGAGGGAGGCCGACTGGAAAAGGGCTTCCCGAAGAGACTCCAGGAGAGGCATATGACCCTGCAGCACCAGGGAAGCGGTGATAAGGAGGGCGCCTCCTCCCACCATGGCCAGGTACACCTTAAATTCCGTATCCTGCCGGATGACGTGGAATCCCCGTTTCCAGGCATCCACATAAATGCCGAAGTTGGCACTGGAAATCACCATGAAGAAGGTGATGATCATTTCCAGGGAGGCGCTGTGGTAATAGGCAATGCTTTCATTTCTGGTGGAAAAGCCGCCGGTGGCAATGGTGGAAAAGGCATGGTCCAGGGCTTCCCAGAAGCCCATGCCCCAGAGCATATAGGCGGCGGCAGCAGCGGCGGTGAAGCAGAAGTACACCGCAAAGAGGGCCAGCGCCGTTTCCTTGATGCGGGGAAGAGGCTTGGAGGAAGTGGGGCCCGTGCTTTCAGCGTTCACCATTTTCGTGGTGCCCCGTCCCGCCTGGGGAAAGAGGGCCACAAAAATGACGATGATGCCCAGACCGCCCAGCCAGTGGGTCATGGCCCGGAAGAAAAGGATGGACGGCGGCATGACGGTCAAATCATCTATCACCGTGGCGCCGGTGCCGGTGAGTCCGGAAATGCTTTCCACCAGCCCGTCCAGGGGCGAAAGGGCGCCGGACAGCACATAGGGAATGGCGTAAATGAGGGACACCGACAGCCAGGTCAGGGCGGTAATGGCGGTACCCTCCCGCGGCGTGAGGCTGTCATTGGGGGAAATATCCTTCTTCCGGAAAATCAGGTATAGAAGGAAGGACAGGGCAGCCGGAATGAAAAAGGACAGCACCGGTCCCCCGTAGTAGAGAGAAAGGAGCATGGGAAGGAGCAGCACCATGCCGGCACCCAGGATGATGCGGGACAGCATGGCCAGAATAATATTACGGTTCATGTCAATCCCTTCCTTTGAAATAGGAAATCACATCCTGCACGTGATCCGTTTCCACAATAAGGATGACGCTGTCACCGGCAGCAAGGACGGAGCGGCCGTCAGGAATAAAGACCTTTCCCTCCCGCACATAGGCGCCTACCAGGCAGGAACGGGGGATGCCCGCCTTCATGAGGGGCACGCCGGCAGCCTTAGAGCCTTTGGAAATGACGATTTCCATAGCCTCCGCCCGGGCCCCTTCCAAGAGGGACACGGACACCACACTGCCGCTCCGCACGAAGCCCAGCACCTCTGCCGCTGCCAGAAGGCGGGTGGAGAGGACGATATCAATGCCCACCTGCTGCATGATGGAAATATATTCGGTGCGGGTCACCCGCACAATGGTCTGCCCGGCGCCCAGATGCTTGGCCAGAAGGGCCATCATCAGGTTCAGCCTTTCATCCTTGGTGGTGCAGATCACCGTATCCGCCTCCGACACCCCTTCCTGGGTGAGAAGGTCGATATCCGTGCCGTCGCCTAAGAGTACCATCCCCTTTTTCAGCTTGCCCGCCATCTGCTGGCAGTGGTCCTCATGATTGTCGATAACCTTCACCGAAATGCCCTGCTTCTCCAGCATAGGAGCCAGCGCCTGCCCCGTACGGCCGGCGCCGATGATGAAAGCCTTCTTCGTCCTGCGCTGGTACTTGGCATTGCTGTGGGCGGAAATATTCATCAGGGAATCGGGACTCCCCAGGAAATACACATTATCCAGCGGCAGGATGCGGTCACTGCCATGGGGAATGATCATATGATGATCCCGCAAAATAAGGGCGACCAGCACCGACGGCGGCAGGGTAATGTCCTTCAGCGCCCTGTGGGCCAGAGGCGAACGGGGTGAAATCTTCGTTTCCAGAAGCCGCACCTTCCCGCCGGCAAAATCTTCCACGTTAATGGCGGAAGGGGTCATGACGAGGCGGCTGATTTCACGGGCCGTAATCAGCTCGGGACTCAATACCAGGTCGATGTCAAAATTTTCCTTGATATAATCCACCGGCTCCGACAGGAACTTCGGATCCCGGATGCGGGCAATGGTATGGGGAATGCCGTTTTTCTTCGCCAGTATGCAGGCAATAATATTCACCTCGTCCATGGCGGTCACCGCCACCACCAGGTCGCTTCCCGCCACATCCCGGCTCCGCATAAAGGAAGGACTGGTGCCGTCGGCCTGGATGGTGAGCACGTCCAGGTCATTCCGGATGGCCTCCAGCTTTTCCCCGTTCGAGTCCACCACCACCACATCATATCCTTCGTCTACAAGAAAATCGGAAACAATATAGCCCAAATGGCCTGCGCCAATAACAACAATACGCATATATGCTCCTTTGATAGAAAAAACATATGATAAATCCGCTTTCCCCTATTGTATCACGGAATGGGAATGGGGGTTGGGGATCGGG
>NZ_CALGPS010000077.1 GCF_937959425.1 uncultured Dialister sp. | reverse complement strand
CGGTTCTGTGAGGGGCGGACAGAGTAATCTGATTCCGTCTACTCAACTGACAGCCCTTGCAGGGCTGAGGGTTGTGGTATCGCCCTACGGGCGATGAGTATAAAGCCGGCGTTACGTGACTGGGGGCTGTGAAAAAATGATTGAGTCTCTATCAGATAGTTAGACAATCTGGCGGCAGACGCCTAATCGTTATTTTGCAAGGAACAAATTGACACAAACACTTACTCCGCTTCATTGTCATTTCGACCGTAGCCGGTCAGCCGCCAATTGGAAAGCCTCTTATTGTGCAGGCTGGAGGCCAACTTCGGCTGACTTGGAGACTCTATGCAGAGTCTCCACAGAGTGGAGAAATCTCACGCCAAAATGAGACAAGCCACACTGTGACGGGAGATCTCGGGGCTCTGAGTCTCAATAGAGCCAAATACTTTTGTCCTCATATCGACATGCAGCTCCGCTCGAGATGACGATTCGGAGAACAACTTACTGTCATTTTGAGAATTTTTTGAATCTATAGGCGAAGCGCAAAAAAGGGGCTATGAAGTAATAATTTATATTTTTTTCACAGCCCCCGCTACACCGGTCAATCTAAGGAAACGAAGAATCTTGGTAAGAATAGCTGATGACTCTTACTAGTCCACTAGTCCACCAGCTCACCAGCCCACTTACCCATAACCCATAGGCTTTTGACACAACCCCTCTGCATTAGGTATGATAGGGAAAGGGAAATATTATATTCTTTTTAAACGCAGAGGAGGAACTGCTATGAAATCTTTAGTTTTATGGTCATCCCGTACAGGAAATACGAAAGCCGTGGCACAGGCCATTTTTGATGCCCTTCCGGGAGAAAAGGATATAGTAGAAGAGGGGCGGGAAAAGGATACGTCCGGCTATGATGTGATATTCGTGGGCTTCTGGGGCTTCCGCCGGGGCGCTGATATGGCGGCAAGGAGAACCCTTGCTTCCCTTCATAATAAAAAGGTGGCCATCTACGGCACCGCCGGTACCTATCCCGATTCCACCGCAGCCAGGGACTACCTGGCCAATGCCGCCGCTCTCCTTCCGGAGGATTCCACCTGCCTTGGCACCTTCATCTGCCAGGGACGGGTTCACTCCTTCCACATCGGAAAGCGGAGCGAACATGCCCAGAAGGTCCATCCCATGACGCCGGAAAGGCTTGCGCGGCTGGAGGAAGCGGAAAAGCATCCCAATGAGGAAGATTTCAGGAATGCCGCTGCCTGGGCGCTGGATATGGTGAAAAAAGCAGGCTGTTGAGACAATAGCGGCGCTTACCTGTATTCCCGAAGGGGGGTGCAAGTTGGCCGAAGTTGGCCCTTGGTCTGCACATAAAAGGGCCTTTCTTTTAATCGCCCGACCGATTGGCGAGGAAGGCGCCCTGCCGGGCGCCGTTTTATATGCCGCCTATCGGCGGAAGCCTCGCTGCCGCGAAGCGGCCTATATACTTCATCGCTCCGAAGAAGCGATACCACACCCTTTGAACCTTTTTCGGGAAAACAGTTTTCCGTCGATTTGAGTCATTTGATACATTAACCACGAAAGACAGGTGTTAGATGAAAGGACAAATGACACTGGGGATTACCGCCTCCATACTGGCGGCCTTTTTATTTACCGTTATGGACGTGAGCGCCAAAGTACTGGCCCCTCTGGGCATGGGGGAGATTACCTTTATCCGCGGGCTGGCGGGGCTCCTTTTTATTCCCCTCATTGCCCGCCATGAAGGGAAGCCTGTATTTTCCGGAAAAGACAGGCTGCTGCTTCATCTGAGAGGCCTTTTCGGCGGTTTTGGCATCCTTCTTTTCTTCTACAGCCTTCTTGGAATGAAGCTGGGGGATGCGGAAATCCTGGTGCAGCTCTCCGCTTTTTTCATGTGCATTCTGTCTCCCATTTTTCTTAAAACCACGCCCTCCGGGAAGGTGGTACCCTGGCTCATCACCATTGCCGCCGGCGCCGCTGTGGTGCTTCAGGTATGGAACTTTGAAGCTTTTAACAGGTACGCCCTTTTGGGTGTGATTTCTTCCTTCTGCACCGCTTCTGCCTATACCTGTATCGGCAGGCTTACGGAAAAGGGAGGACATTCCGGGGCGGAAATCGTTTTCTATTTCCAGCTTTATTCCATGATAGGCGGTGCCATCCTCATGGTGGGACAGATGGTGCTTCCTTCCGGCACGGACTGGATATGGATTTTCTTCATGTCCTTCTCCGCCCTCTTCGCCCAGGTGGCCCTTACCTGGGGCTGCACCCACATTCCGCCGGTGATTGTCACCTTTGCCATGTACACAGGCATTCTCTTCCACATCCTGGCAGGATGGCTTCTCTGGGGAGAAAGGCTTACCCTTTTTTCCTGGGCAGGAGGCGCAGTCATCGTCTTCGGAAGCGCCATGCTGCTGTGGAAGACGAGAAAGAGTGAGGGGGAGTAGAGACACCGGTGGTGCTTTCTGTATTCCCGAAGGTTGACGCGCCCTCTGGGCGCGAGGGTTGAGCCAGCCGCCGGGCCTGCGGCCCTGGGCTGGCAGGGTTCTATCCGGGACCGGCTGGCGCCTCCCGGATGGGTTCAAAGGGTAGTTATGAAGTACCGCTGCGCTGGCGAGGTACGGCGCCTTACGGCGCCAGTGTAAATACCGCCTGTCGGCGGCATATAAATTGGCGCCCGGCAGGGCGCCCACATCGCCAGCGACACGGTCAGCCGACTAAAAGGTAGGCCCTTTTATGGGCAGGCTATGGGCCAACTTCGGCTGACTTGGAGGTCCTATGCAGGACCTCCACAGTACTATATAACTACCCTGGGCGGAGCCCTCAAACTGTCCGGAAGGCGAAGCCGATTCCGGACAGAACCCTTGGGGCCCAGGGCCAAAGGCCCGACGGCCCCATCAACCCTCGCCCGCGTGAGCGGGCGTCAACCTTCGGGAATACAGGTAAGCGCCGCAGTGCCAATCCGGCGTATCCAGTGTCACCCCATTTTTGTCAAGGAATTCTCATTGACAGGCACCACCGACTTGGATATAATTATTCTGTTATGGTGTGCGAAAAATGGCACTGCCAGCATGTAAGGAGGTGTTACTCATGGCAAAAATGACATTCCAGCCGAACAACCACTGGAGAAAACAGACTCACGGTTTCCGCGCTCGTATGAAAACAAAAGCAGGCCGTATTGTTCTGAAGAGAAGAAGAGCAAAGGGCAGAAAGGTATTAAGTGCCTAATCTAGATGAGAAGGGAAAGGCGGATTTCAGTCTTCCCCGCTCTTCCCGTATACGACAGAACAGGGACTACCGAAGAATTTATCGCCAGGGCAGACGTTTCAGCAACCGGGCGGGTCTTCTTTATCTGGTGAAATCCAGAAGGAGCGAGATCCGCATGGGCTTTGTGGTGACGAAGAAAATCGGTCATGCCTTTGCCCGCAACCGGGCCAAACGACTGATGAAGGAGGTTTACCGCCTCCACCGGCATGAACTGGCTCCCCACTATGAAGCCGTCCTTCTGGCCGGCTCGTTCCTTACGAGCGCAGGCTACAAGGAAGCGGAAAAGGCCATACTGGCATTATGGCGAAAGGCCGGGATTCTGGAGCATTGATATGAAAACTGTACTCATGGCGCTTATCCGCTTTTACAGAATGTTCATTTCTCCACTGAAGCCTCCCTGCTGCCGGTTTACACCTACCTGCAGTGAATACGCCCTGCAGGCGATAGAAAAATACGGTGCCCTGAAAGGCAGCTGGCTCGCAGTCAAACGGATTATCCGCTGCAATCCATTTTGCAAAGGCGGCTATGATCCCTTGCGGTGAAGTGGCTGCTTTTTTTGTACAGCAATGATTTCCCAAGGCAGGATTTCCTGCACTTTTTTGGCAGTATTTTCCATTTCCATAACATGAAGCAGGCGGAAAACCGCCACCCATGAAATCGAGCGGACTTTGAAATGCAGAAGTCCGTGATTCAACGGTTGAAATGAAGACCGTACAAGGAGTAATAATGAGTGATTTTCAGATTCCGCTTCTGAGCAATTTTGTAGGCTTCCTTGCAGACATTATGCGTATCTGCCTGGAGTATGCCTACAAACTGACCGATGACCTGGGATTCCCAAGCTACGGGATTGCCATCATCGTTCTGACCATTATCATCAAGACAGCGCTCCTTCCGCTGGCCGTGAAACAGATCAAATCCATGAAGGCTATGCAGGAAATCCAGCCATTGATGCAGCAGGTGCAGAAGAAGTATAAAAACGACCCGAAGAAACTTCGGGAAGAAATGGGCAAACTTTACAAGGAACACGGGGCCAACCCCATGTCCGGCTGCCTCCCTCTTCTCATCCAGATGCCGTTCCTGGTTTCCATCTACTATGCCCTCCAGGGATTCCCCTATGACCCGGCCCACGAAAGTTTCCTGTGGCTGGAAAGTCTGGCCGTACCGGACAGCACCTACATCCTGCCCATCCTTTCCGCTGCCTCCACCTTCGTGATTTCCTGGCAGACCACACCGAAGGATGCACCGGGAAACCAGAAAACCATGCTTCTGGTCATGCCCCTCATGATCGGCTGGATGTCCCTGAACTTCCCCAGCGGCCTGGTTATCTACTGGATCGTGGTGAACCTGTACCAGCTGGTGCAGCAGACCATCATGTTCCGTGAAGAAATGGTGGACCGCTTCAAAGGCACCGCTCCCAAGAAGGGCGTAGTCACCGTTCACGGCGACGTGCAGCAGGAAAACCTGAAGGAAACGAAGAAGAAAAAGGTGATTCGCAAGAGAGTCATCAAGAAGGTTGTCAAGAAAAAAGCAGACGACACAGAAGCGCACAGCGAAGAAAATAAAGAAGCCTCTGCAGAAAAGGATGCTTCTTCCGAAGCAAAGGAAGAAAAGAAATCCGCCGCTGCAGATACTCCTGCAAAGGAAGACGCTGCCAAAGCAGCACCTTCCGATACAAAAGGGTCCAAGGATTCCGGGGAGGCTGAAGACAAGAAATGAAAACAGTGAGAATCACCGCAAAAACCATTGAGGCAGCTGTAGAAGAAGGTTTAAAGCAGCTGGGCATCAGCCGCGAGGAAGCTGTCGTTCATGTAGTGGAACAGCCCTCCAGCGGACTTTTCGGACTCATCCACAAGAAAATGGCAGTGGTAGATATTTCTGCCCCTGACGAAGAAATTCCGGAAGAACCGGCAGAAGAACCGAAGGCGGAAGAAAAGGCAGAACCCCTCCAGGAAGAAAAAACGGAAGAGAAGGCTGAAGAGAAGCCGGAAGAACCGGCGCCGGCTCCGGAAGAGAAAGCTGAAGAGGCGGCGAAGGAAGAAACAAAGGACGAATTCGTTTTCAAACAGGAAGAACAGGACAAAACCGCTGAAGAAGCGAAGAAATTCCTGGCTTCCGTTTTCAAGGGCATGCACCTGGACGTCACCATGGAATGCATGATGAACGAAGAACGGATTCTCCTGAACCTCCACGGCGAAGGCCTTGGCATCCTCATCGGCAAGCATGGCCAGACACTGGACGCTCTCCAGTACCTTACCAACCTGGCTGCCGGCAAAGCCTTCCACCACCACTACTTCGTCCTTCTTGACGTGGAAAACTACAGGGAACGGCGCAAGGACACCCTGGAAGCCCTGGCAAGAAGACTGGCAGGCAAGGTGAAACGGACCGGCGAAGCGGTAAAACTGGAACCCATGGCTGCCGGCGAACGCCGCATCATCCATCTGGCACTGCAGAATGACGGCGCCGTCACCACCGAAAGTGAAGGCGAAGCACCGCACCGCTATGTAGTCATCAAGAGAAAAGACTGACTCTTGTGGCATCAAAAAACTCCCCTTTTTGGGGAGTTTTTTGATGCGTCACTTACGATGCTTGGTTGTATTCCCGAAGGTTGACACGCCCTTACGGGCGTGAGGGTTGATGGGGCCGCCGGGCTGACGCCCTGGGCCCCAAGGGTTCTGTCCGGGATCGGCTGCGCCTTACAGGCGGGTGGAGGGCTCCCGCCCTCGGGAGTTATAAAGCATCGCTGCGCTGGCGATGTGGGCGCCCTGTCGGGCGCCATGATATACCGCCTGACGGCGGAAAACTGCCGCGAAGCGGCTTACAAAATGGCGCCGTAAGGCGCCGTACCTCGCCAACGCAGTGGTACTATATAACTCCCTGGGCCGAAGGCCCTCAACCCATCCGGGAGGCGTCAGCCGGTCCCGGATAGAACCCTTGGCGCTGAGGGCCAGAGGCCCAATAGCGCCATCAACCCTCGCCCGCGTCAGCGGGCGTCAACCTTCGGGAATACAGCCGCCCGCCGAATCCGGAAGAGTGTCACCCCTTTCCTGTCACTGCATATGATATAATTATAAAGATAAATATAAACCAAAAGGAGAGGAGGAAAACATGGGACCTTCTGATTTGCTGAAGCGGTACTTCGGCTATGATTCCTTCCGGCCCCGGCAGCAGGAAGTGATCGAGGCCATTCTGCAGGGGAAGGACGTCATGGCCATTATGCCTACGGGAGCGGGAAAGTCGATCTGCTTTCAGATTCCGGCCCTTCTTTTTCCCTACGGCACGGTGATTATTTCCCCTCTGATTTCCCTGATGAAGGATCAGGTGGAGTCCCTGACGGAGCAGGGCATTCCGGCTTCCTTTGTGAACAGCACCATTCCCTACGAGGAGTCCATCGAGCGTCTCCGGAATCTGTACCGGGGGAAAATCAAGCTGCTTTACATGGCGCCGGAAAAGCTGGAACCCTCTTATTTCACCCAGTGCCTTGCCCAGGTGCCCCTTTCCATGATCGTCATCGACGAGGCCCACTGCGTATCCCAGTGGGGCCATGATTTCCGCCCCTCCTACCGGAAAATCAAGGATTTCATTGATTCCCTGCCCCGCCGGCCGGTGGTGACAGCCTTTACGGCCACCGCTACCCCTGTGGTGGAGGCGGATATGAAGCAGAGCCTGGGGCTGGAGAAGGCCCAGGTGTTCCGCACTGGCCTTGACCGGCCGAACCTGTCCTTCCGGGTCATCCAGGGGGCGGGGAAGGAGGATTTCATCCTTCGCTATGTGAAGAGCCATAAAAAGGAAAGCGGCATTATTTACTGCGCCACCAGAAAGGCGGTGGACCAGGTGTACAGCCTGCTCCTGCGCCGGGGAATCAGCGCAGGCCGCTACCATGCAGGCATGGAGGATGAAGCCCGGCGGAAGGCCCAGGAGGATTTCTCCTTTGATAACGTAACGGTCATGGTGGCCACCAATGCCTTCGGCATGGGTATCGACAAGAGCAATGTGCGCTATGTCATCCATTACCAGATGCCTAAAAGTCTGGAGTCCTACTACCAGGAAGCAGGCAGGGCAGGCCGGGATGGCGGAAAATCGGAATGCATCCTTCTCTACAGCAGCAGGGATGCAGGCATCCAGCGCTATCTCATCGAACAGGGAAACCAGGATGAAGACCAGCGGAAAATGGATTATCACCGGCTGAATGCCATGGTGGACTATTGCCAGACCACCTCCTGCCTTCGGAATTTCATTTTGGCCTACTTCGGCGAAAAGGTGCAGGAGCCCTGCGGCCACTGCGGCAACTGCGAAAGCGGGAAGGGGAAGGTGGACATTACCGACACCGCCTCCCTGGTGTTCCGCACCATCCGCTCCCTTCACGAGCGCTTCGGCGCTGCCGTCATTGCAGATGTGCTTCACGGAAGCCATTCCCGCATGATTTTGGACAGGAAACTGGAAACCACGCCCACCTTTGGAAAATTGTCCTTCGTGAAGGTCACCCATCTCAAGAGCGCTCTCAATAATTTCCTGGCCGACGGCTATCTGAGGCGGGAAGGGGAGCCCTATGCAGTACTGAAGCTTACGGATAAAGCAAAGAACGTGCTGGCAGGAAAGGAAACGGTCATGGGTCTTGCCTTCGGCGCGGAAGACGCCATGGCAGACGCAGCGGTGGAAAGGAAAATCGACAGGAATCCTCTCCGCCGGGGCGGCCTTTTTGAAAAGCTCCGCACCCTCCGCACCCGCATCGCCCGGGAAGAACAGGTGCCGCCTTTCGTGGTATTTTCCGATGCCACATTGGAAGACATGGCGGCCCTGAAGCCCCAGACATTGGAAGACATGGGAAAGGTGCACGGCGTAGGCGCCTTCAAGCTGGAAAAATACGGCACCCGCTTCCTGGAAGTCCTTCGCGGTGAGGAAGGGGAAGAAGAAAGGGAAGAGGAAACGGACAATGAAGAGGACAGCCTGCTTTTGAATGAACTGAAGGATCTCCGCCGCCGCATGGCAGGAGAGTTCCATAAGGCGCCCAAGTCCATTTTCTCCGATGACATTCTGGAATCCATGGTGCTCCAGCGGCCTTCCACCCTGGAGGAGCTAAAGCGCATCCGGGGTATCGGCTCCAAAAAAGCGGCGGCCTACGGCGTGCCCTTCCTGAAGATTTTGGGAAGGGGCTTTCCTGCCGAAGCGCCTGTTTCCGGTGATATTCTCCAGGGGGCCTACTTCCTTTTCCTGAAAAAGGCAAGGGACCGGCTGGCGGACAAAGCAGGCCTTCCGGCGGAAGACTTCTTCTCCGAAGAAAGCCTCCGCCGCCTCTCCGGCGGCGACAGCCATGTCCTTTCCTCCCTTCCCCCGGCAGAGGCAACGGAATTCCGGAAAGCCGTGGAGAACTATAAGAAAATCAAGGGGAGATAATGCGGCAGGCAGCTGTATTCCCGAAGGGGGACGCACCTTTGGCGCCGCAGGGCTGGCGAGGTGGGCGCCAAAGGCGGCATATATGCTCATCGCTCCGAAGGAGCGATACCACAACCCTCAGCGGCCCAAGGCCGCTGTCAAACCTGAGAACCCTCCGGCCATTTGGCCGGTCAATCTTAAGAACCTTTTTAGCCCAAAGGGAGGCAGCCCTCTGAACCTGGGCCACGCAGTGGCCCCATGGGCGATACCATAACCCTCAGGCCAAAGGCCTATCAAACTTTAGAACCTTAAGAACCTTCGGGGCGCAGCCCCGTCAACCTTCTGCACTTTATAACGCACTGCATTTTTTCTCAAATGAAACTAACCAAAGGAGGACCTATGAGCCTTGCAGATAAAGAATACCTTGGCATTGTAAAGAATATACTGGAAAAGGGAAAGCTGGGGCAGAACCGTACCGGCATGCCGGCCTACAAGCTGCCCCACCAGATCATGCAGTTTGACCTGGAAAAGGAATTTCCCATCCTCACCACGAAATTTGTTGCCTTTAAGACGGCGGTGAAGGAAATACTCTGGATTTGGCAGAAGCAGTCCAACGATGTCCGTCTTCTACAGAAATGGAACTGCCACATCTGGGACGAGTGGATGCGGGAAGACGGCACCATCGGCAAGGCCTACGGCTACCAGCTGGCCAAGTACCACCAGGTAGATACCCTTCTGGAAACGCTGAAGAAGGATCCCCAGAGCCGCCGCATGGTGGTGGATCTCTGGAATGCGGGGGATCTGCCGGACATGGCTCTTTATCCCTGCGCCTTCCTCACCATGTGGGATGTGTCCGATGACGGCAGGCTGAACTGCATGCTGGTGCAGCGAAGCGGCGACATGGGGCTGGGCGTGCCCTTCAACATGGCCCAGTACGCCGCCCTCATCCATATGATTGCCCAGGTGAGCGGCCTTCGTCCCGGCCTCTTCACCCATGTCATCAATAATGCCCACATTTATGAAAACCATGCGGCAGCCCTGGAAAAACAGCTCTCGCGTCTCCCTGACGCCTATGAAGCGCCGAAGCTGGTGCTGAACCCGGACGTCCGCAATTTCTACGATTTCCAGCCGGAAGACATTGTGCTTGAAAATTACAAACATCATGATAAGATTGCCATGGAGGTGTCCGTATGAGCCTTTCCATCATTGTGGCCCGGGCGTCCAACGGGGTCATTGGAAATGAAAACCGCCTCATCTGGCATCTGTCCGACGATTTGAAAAGGTTCAAGGCCCTTACCATGGGCCATCCCATCATCATGGGACGGAAAACCTTTGAAAGCCTGCCGAAGGTGCTGCCCGGAAGAACTCACTATGTGCTCACAGGAAACAGGCAGTACAAAGCGCCGGAGGGGGTGCTCCTTTTCCACACGGTGGAAGACCTGCTGGCCGCTCTGCCGGAGGGGGAGAACTTTGTCATCGGCGGCGAGCACATGTACAGGGAAATGCTGCCCCATGCAGACACCCTCTACATTACGGAAGTCATGAAAGACTATGAGGGAGACGCCTTCTTCCCGCCCTTTGATGAAAAGGAATGGCAGCTCACGGAAAAAACGGCGGGAGAAGGGGACATTCCTCATGACTTCTGTACCTACAAAAGAAAGTAAGGAAGGGATACTATGAAAATTGCAGTACGCTATTACAGCCGCGGCGGCGCCACGGAAAAGGTGGCAAAGGCCATTGCCCGGGAAGCGGGAGAACGGGCGGAAACCACGGACAGGGGACTGGATAAAAAGGTGGATCTCCTTTTTATCGGAAGCGGCATTTACAAAGGCCACATTGACAGCCATGTGAAAGATTTCGTGGAAAGCCTGGATGCGTCCAAGGTGGGAAAGGCCGTCTTCTTCAGTACCGCCATGCTGGGCGGCGGGAAGAGCGATGAGGAAATAGGAAAGCTCCTTTCGGAAAAGGGGATTCCCATGGACACCCGAACCTTCCACTGCCATGGCAAGTTCCTCTTCTTCCACAGAGGCCATCCGGATAAAAAGGATTTGCTGGACGCGGAAATCTTTGCACGGAAAATCATCAGGAAATAAAAATGAAGCCGCGCTTTGGGGCGCTGCTTTTTTGATGCCCTGCCAAGGGCTGGAATCGGGATGACAGGAGACGCTTTTGACGGTCATATAATGGTATCTGATGAAATCTTCGGTAATTTCAAGGATATTTGGAGGAATTTATATTTCAAGGAAGCCGAAAAGACAATTTCAAATATCGAATTTATTAGATTAAATGATTCAAATTTGAAAGTTAATAAGAATTATAATTAATAAAATCCTAATTCGAGAATGCATGCTTAAATATTTAAATATGGGATACCATATAAAAAATATTTTGTATTATTGACTAATAAGGCATGGCAGGCTTATGATAGGGCCGTAGTAACGAGAACAGTTATCAGTAATATAGAAAGGGGAAGAAAATATGATGCCTCTTATTTTTGCAAAGGAAGGGGACACTGTCACCATTCGGCGCATTGCCGGACGGGACGATGTGCGCCAGCACCTGGCGGAACTGGGTTTTGTGGTGGATTCGCCGGTGCTTATTGTGAGTCATATGGCCGGAAACCTCATCGTCCAGGCGAAGGGGAGCCGGGTGGCCCTGGATCAATCCATGGCCCGGAAGATATTTTATTGAGAGAAGGATATCTGAGATGAAAACATTGAAGGAAGTGCCCGTAGGAGGGCAGGTTACAGTGAAGCGGATTCATGGAGAAGGCCCCCTTCGCCGCCGCATTATGGATATGGGAATTACCAAAGGCACCGAAGTGTACGTGCGCAAGGTGGCTCCTTTGGGAGATCCGGTGGAGCTCACCGTCCGGGGTTATGAACTGTCTATCCGCAAAAATGAAGCGGAAGCCATTGAAGTGGAGTAAGGGGGAAATCGTACATGTCAATCAGAATTGCCCTGGCGGGCAACCCGAACTGTGGGAAAACGACTTTGTTTAACGAACTCACCGGCAGCTCCCAGTACGTAGGAAACTGGCCCGGCGTGACGGTGGAAAAGAAGGACGGCCTTCTTAAAAAGCATAAGGATGTCATTATCCAGGATCTCCCCGGCATTTATTCCCTTTCCCCCTACACCATGGAAGAAAAGGTGGCTCGGAATTACCTGGTGAATGAACAGCCCGACGTGATTTTAAATATCATCGACGGCACAAATCTGGAGAGAAATCTCTATCTGTCCACCCAGCTCATCGAAATCGGTCTTCCTGTGGTGATGGCAGTGAACATGATGGACCTGGTGAAAAAGAGGGGAGACACCATCGACGTCAGGAAAATGGGAGAAGCCCTGGGCTGCGAAGTGGTTGAAATTTCCGCCCTCCAGGGAAAGGGCTGCATGGAAGCAGCTGAAAGGGCAGTGGAAGCGGCCAGAGCCAAAAAGCGCGTCCGCCTCCCCTCCGTCTTCACCGGCAGCGTGGAACATGCCATTGCCCATATTGAAGAAACCATTGCGCCGAAGGTGGAGGACCGGTTCCTCCGCTGGTACGCTATCAAGGTCTTTGAACGGGACGAAGACGCCACAGCGGCCCTGCAGCTTGACCCGAAAACCGTGAGCCATCTGGAAGGCCACATCAAAGACTGCGAAGAGGAAATGGACGACGACTCCGAATCCATCATCATCAACCAGCGCTACGCCTACATTGCAAAGATTATCAGCTCCGTGCTGAAGAGGAAGACCGCCGCCCACACCATGACCGTTTCCGACAAAATCGACCGGGTGGTGACGAACCGTATCCTGGCGCTGCCCATTTTCTTCCTCATCATGACGGCGGTTTATTTTATTTCCTGCTCCCTCATCGGCGGACCGGTGACGGACTGGGTGAATGATGATTTCTTCGGCGGCATCGTTTCCGATGCTGCATCGGATATGCTGGCGGCCATTGAAGCGCCGGACTGGCTGGAAAGCCTGGTGGTGGACGGCATCATCGGCGGCGTCGGTACGGTGCTTGGTTTCGTGCCCCAGATTTTAAGCATTTTCTTCTTCCTCTCCCTTCTTGAGGATTCGGGATACATGGCCCGGGTGGCATTCATCATGGACCGTATTTTCAGGAAATTCGGCCTTTCCGGCAAATCCTTCATCCCCATCCTGGTGGGCAGCGGCTGCGGCGTGCCGGCAGTCATGGCGGCCAGAACCATTGAGGACCAGCGGGACCGCCGCATGACCATTATGCTCTGCACCTTCATCCCCTGCTCCGCCAAGGCGGTCATCATTGCCATGATTACCTCCACCTTCTTCCCGGATTCCGTCCTCATGGCGCCGTCCATGTACTTCCTGGGCATTGCGGTCATCGTCCTTTCCGGCATTGCGCTGAAAAAGACTTCCGCCTTTGCCGGAGAACCGGCTCCCTTCGTTATGGAACTTCCGGCGTACCACATGCCATCCATGAAGGGCGTGCTCATCCACATGTGGGAAAGGGCGAAAGGCTTCATTATCAAGGCCGGCACCATTATCTTTGCGGTCTGCGTCATCATCTGGTTCGTCTCCTCCTTCAACATCACCATGGACATGGTGGATGATATGGAAGAATCCATGCTGGCAGGATTCGGCCACATGATTTCCTGGATTTTCGCACCCCTGGGCCTGGGTGACTGGAAAGGCGCCGTGGCCGTCATTACAGCAGAAATGGCGAAAGAAAGCGCCATCGGCACCCTGGCCGTATTAAATGGCGCAGCCAAGGAAGCGGAAGATGAAGTGGTCATGGCCGGAATTTCCGGTATGTTCACCCCCATTGCTGCCTTCTCCTACATGATCCTGAACCTCTTCGACCCGCCCTGCATCGTGGCCATGGCCACCATTGCCAGGGAAATGGGAGACAGGAAATGGGCAGCCCTGGCCATCGGCTTCCAGGTCATCCTGGGCTACTCCCTGGCCTTCATCGCCTACAACCTGGGCGGCTGGCTCTTCTACGGCTTTGATTTCGGTATCTATCAGATCCTCTCCATTGCCCTTAGTCTCACAGGTCTCTACTTCATCCTCAGACCGGCACCAAAGGTTAAGGAAGAAACAGTAGAAGGTGCCGGAGCCAAAGCGTGAGCGGCATTCTAAAAGAGACTGATGACGCAGCGTTGGATAAAAATACATATGAAATTCGATTCTGCGAATGGATCAGTGTTTCCCAAAATAGGCGGCGTCAGCCGCCACCACAACCCTCAGCCCCGGAGGGGCTGTTAAACCTAAGAACCCTCGGCCCGAAGGGGCCGTCAATCTTAAGAACTCTCACGCCCCAAGGCGTGTCATCAGAAAGGAAGGATATCCATGAGCATCGGCACCTATGCCCTGCTGGCCATCATTGCCATTCTCTTCGTCCTTGCCTGCCGTCATATTTTCCGTGTCACCCTGGGCGGCGGCAGCTGCTGCGGCGGGGGCGGAGAATGTCTTGCCTGCCGGGAGCGGAAGATGAAGCTCCACGGCGGCTTGAAAAAGAAATAAAAAAAGGGGCTGTGAAAAAATGTAAATCATTTCTTCACAGCACCTTTTGTATATCAGCTGCCGCAGGCAGCTGACCCCTTCCGGCTCGCTGCGCTCGCCACCCA
>NZ_CALGPS010000076.1 GCF_937959425.1 uncultured Dialister sp. | reverse complement strand
ATAGGGGGAAGTCCGGCGCAGCCGGATAGGGGGTGGCCGCGATAGCGGCCAATCCAGCACGAAAGTTACATGGAGAGATGTGTCAAAAGCATTCTCAGCGCAGCGGCAGTCTTCCCTTTGGGTAAGTCCCGCGAAGCGGGATAGAGGTCAGCCACCGGAGGTAGCTAACTCACCGTTATTTTTAGTGTGATTTATGTAATAGGAAGGTAGTCCCGTAACGCTGACTACATAATTATTGCCGCGATAGCGGCAATCCAGAACCCTCGGGCCCGTAGGGCCCGTCAAACCTAAGAACCTTAAGAACCCTCCGGCCCGCAGGGCTGGTCAATCTTAATAACCTTTTTTATACATAAGGAGCCCAAAATGTCTTCTATACAGATGATAGCCATTGATTTGGATGATACCCTTCTTCGGGACGATATTTCCGTTTCTTCCTACACGAAGGAGGTGCTGGGAAAGGCCCTGGAAAAGGGTGTGCGGATTGTGATAGCCACAGGCCGCATGTTTCAGGCGGCCCGTCCCTGGGGGAAGGCCATCGGTCTGGGCGATGTGCCGGTAATCTGTTATACCGGCGCCATGACAGGGCTCTGCGAGAGTGGAAAGATTGTGCGGGATGTGCGGATTGAAAAGGAGCTGGCCCTTTCCATCCTGGCGGATATCAGAAGTCATGGCTGGTATGCCCACACTTATATCGATGACGAGCTCTATGTGCCTTTCCGGGATGAAAGGACCGACGAATACGAGAAACAGTGCGGCGTGAAGGCCCATGTGGCAGGGGATGATTTCTGGCAGCCTGCCAAGGCGCCTACGAAAATCCTGGTGTGCGAGCATGATAAAGAAAAGATGAAGGAAATTGAAACTCTCCTTGGAGAGAAATACGGGAAACTGGTGAACCAGGTGAAGTCGAAGCCCTATTTCTTTGAAATGAACAATAAGGAGTGCTCCAAGGGAAGGGCTGTGGAATCGCTGGCCCAGTCCTATGGGATTTCCATGGACCATGTCATGACCTTTGGCAACGGGAACAATGATGTTTCCATGCTTTCCGCCACGCCCTGGTCTTTCGCCGTGGCCAACGGCACGAAGAGTGCCAGGGAGGCGGCTGCCCATGAGACTCTGTCCAATAATGAGGACGGTGTGGCCCGGGCTGTTGAGAAATATGTACTGGAGGGATGAACCATGCAGGATGATTTCCGCTTTGTCATTATTACCGGCATGAGCGGAGCCGGAAAAACGAATTTCATGCAGAAGCTGGAGGATATGGGCTATTACTGCGTGGATAATCTGCCGCCGGTGCTCATTGCCCGGTTTGCGGATCTGTGCTGGAAGAGCACGTCCAATACCCGCCATGTGGCGGTGGTGACGGATATACGGGGCGGTTCTTTCTTCGACGCCCTGCCCCAGGCACTGGATGAACTGAAGAAAAGGGGCATTCCCCACGAAGTGGTTTTCCTGGAGGCTTCCGATGAAGCGCTGGTGCGCCGCTATATGGAAACGAGGCGTCAGCATCCTCTGGCGAAAAATATGCGCATCCAGGAGGGCATTGCCCAGGAGAGAAAAATCCTGGCAGGCATCAGGGCCCAGGCGGATGTGATTGTGGATACTACCGCCATGAAGACGGGGGATTTGAAGGAGTACCTGTCCAGCCGCTTCGGCGTGGACGGAAGCAGCACGGACATGCAGGTCACTGTGTTCTCCTTCGGCTTCAAGTACGGCATCCCCATTGATGCGGATACGGTGATTGATGTGCGTTTCCTGCCCAATCCTTTCTATGTGCCGGCATATAAGTATTCCACCGGCCGGGTGAAGGAAGTGGCGGATTATATCGAGAAGGCGCCGGTGACGAAGGAATTCCTGGCCAAGCTCTACGATTTCATGGATTTCATGGTGGATCGTTTCCGCAAGGCGGGTAAGACCCAGTTTACCATTGCCATCGGCTGCACCGGCGGCATGCACCGCTCTGTCTTCGTGACGGAAAGGCTGGGCAGCCATTTGAAAGAAAAGTTCGGACATGTGAATGTGGAACATCGGGATCTGCATCGCAATCATATAGAGCATGATGTGACCGATTCTTCGGAAGGATGAGTTTCATGAAACATTTCATGCAGTGGCTCCGGCCGGGCCTTGCCATCAAGCGCTGGATGGTTCTCTTTTCCCTGGGAATCCTCCTCCTGGTTTTCGGCGCCACACTGATTCTGAATTACCAGATTTTCGGAATCATGGAAGAAAAAATGCTGCGCTTCGCGTTCCAGATGACCGGAAGCTACAGCTATACATTCCTGGCCATCTGCGGCACCCTCTTTGTAATCCTGGGGCTGTGGATTATGACCACGGCGGTGAGGAAGCTCATGAAGCGGTTCGTGGAGCTTCTGGCGCCGGACCAGAAGGAAGTGTCCAAGAAGCTTCTGTCCCGCATGGAGCTTTCCCGGGGGCCGAAGGTGGTGGCCATCGGCGGCGGCCATGGCCTGTCCATGCTGCTCCGCGGCATGAAGAACAGGACTTCCAATATTACCGCCATTGTCACTGTAGCCGATGACGGCGGCTCCTCCGGCAGGCTTCGGGAGGAAATGGGAATCATTGCCCCCGGCGACCTTCGGAACTGTCTGGTGGCTCTGGCCGACAAGGAAACGGTGCTGGAGCAGATTTTCCAGTACCGCTTCGGCGGAGAAGGCGAACTGGCAGGACACAGCCTGGGAAATCTTTTTCTGGCCGCCCTTATCAAGCAGTTCGGAAGCGTGCAGAATGCGCTGGAAGCGGCCAGCAAGGTTCTGAACATCCGCGGCCAGGTCATGCCGGCCACTTCCCAAAAGGTTCGTCTCCGGGCTAAAATGTCGGACGGGGAAATCGTGGAAGGGGAGTCGGAAATTTCCGCCTATCCTGAAAAAATTGGACGGGACGTGAAAATCGTCCGCATGACCACCGTCCCCAGAGCTCCCATGGCTGTAGGGGACGCCCTGGAAGCCATTAAGGAAGCGGACCTCATTACCCTGGGCCCCGGAAGCCTGTATACCTCCGTACTGCCCAACCTGCTTGTACCGGAAATCCTGGAAGCCATTCGTAAAAGCGGAGCCCCCGTGCTTTATATCTGCAACGTGATGACCCAGCCCGGTGAAACCACGGGATATACCGTAGGGGATCACCTGAAGGCGCTGGTGGATCACATCGGCGGCGGAGTAGTGGATTTCGTCCTTGCCAATAACGGCACTCCTTCGCCGGATGTGCTGAAAAAATATGAAAAAGCCCATGCTTTCCCTGTGTCTATTGACCGGAAGAAGGTGGAATCCCTGGGGGCCCAGCTCATTGAAGCAGACCTTCTGGGCAGTGCCCGGGGCGCCGTGCAGGATACGGAAGTTCTTTCCGATGAAATCATTCGTATCCATAATCTTCTCCAGGCGAAAATCGCACCGGAAGCATTGGAAGAGTATTTAAAGAGGAGTCATTAATGTCATTTACAGAACAGGTCAAGAACGAACTGGCCCGTATCCGCAGAGACGAGAAGTCCTGCCGCACCGCGGAACTTCTGGCTCTGCTCCGTATGAGCGGTTCCTTCGTGACCGGATCCCGGGGGCGATGGGGCCTTGAGTTTTCCACCGGAAACAGCGCCGTAGCCCGGCGGGTGCTGGTGTACCTGAAAAAGGACTTCGGATTCATGCCCAGCGCCATGGTGCGCCAGGGCCGCCGCCTCCGGAAGAAAAACGTATACACTTTGGTAGTGGAGCCTTCGGAAAAGGGCCTCTCCTTTCTGGACACCATGGGCCTTTCCCCCATGGCCGGCGTAGACGACAGCCCCTTCCTTGAAAGCGGCGAAGAAAAAAGGGCCTACCTGGCCGGCGCTTTCCTGGGCGGCGGCTCCGTGAGCCGCCCCCAGAGCGACTACCATCTGGAAATGGTGACCCAGTCCTTTCGGTTTGCAGAAGAAATCGTGAAGACCATGGCCTATTTCAAAATGAATGCCCGCATGACCGACAGGAAAAACGATTATATTGTATATATAAAAGACGGAGACGAAGTGTCCGAATTTCTCCAGATCGTAGGCGCCAGCCAGAGCTACCTGGACTTTGAAAGCGTGCGGGTGGTGAAGGACATGAGAAACCGGGTGAACCGCCAGGTAAACTGCGAAACAGCCAACCTGCAGAAAACCGTGGACGCCGCCGTCCACCAGACCCATATGGTGCAGAAACTTCTCAAGGGAAACACTCTGTCCTCCCTGTCCCCGAAAATCCGGGAAGCTTGCGAAGTGCGCCTCTCCCATCCCAACGCCAGCCTTTCCGAACTGGCCGCCATCTGCGGCATCACCAAATCCGGCCTGGCCCACCGCTTCAAAAAAATAGAATCCATGGTGCAGGCCATGGAAGAAGGAGGAGCGGGATAGGGGGTGGAGGTCCGGCATAGGACCTCCAAGTCATCCGAAGTTGACCTGCGTAGAACGATAAGGGAGCAGCACTGTCATTTTTCACCTTCGTACACCCTATGCAGGATTTCCAATCACTCAAGGGGCAGCGAGAATGGAGAGGGCCTTCTTTTGAGTTGGCTCACCGCGAGAGGCGGCCAATGCAGTACCATGCTTAGCGTGATCTAAGTGGCAGGAGGAGAATCCCGTAACGCCCTTGCCCACCCCTGGACAGGGGTGGGTGGCGAGCGCAGCGAGCCGGAAGGGGTCAGCCGTCAGGCGTTATATAAAATTCATTGCCCGCAGGGCAATCCGCAGCCTTCGGTCCAGAGGGCCGTCAAACTTAAGAACCTTCCCCTCTGAACCCTCTGAACCCGGGCCGCTCCGCGGCCCCAATGGTGATACCACCACCCTTTGAACACTATATTAAAACTGATAAAATAGCAAAGAAAATATACAGAAAAGAAGCATAAACAATGTCCATATTAAGAAAATCTATCCGGTCCCTGACGGCAGCCATGATGATGGCAGGCGGTTTCACTGCCTTCGCTGCTTCGCCTTTAGATGAAACCTATACCACCCTGCCTCTTACACAGACGAAGGCAGAAGGTACCCTTGTTTTTTCCGACTGCCCGGAGTACGCTGATCAGCCGGGCATCCTCTATGAAGGCACTGTGAAGCCGGGGGAGGGAAGGCTTTATTATTATCACGTGAACGAAACCGGAGGCCCGGCTCGGGTGCTGGTGTATGCGAAATCCGATAAAAAGCAGGATATCACCGTCACCCGCCGGGTAAAGGGGGACGCCAGCAGCAGCTATATTCCCACCGGTGCCACCCTGTCCTTCCGGGAGGCTGTGGGAGAAGAGCAGAAGGGGGAGACTGTAAAACTTCTCCCGGGAGAGAAGACCATCCTCTACGACGCTGATTCTGATGGCATTGCCGAGGAGGATCTGGTGAGCGGCATAGTGGAAATCGAAACGAAGAAGCCGGTCACCCTGGGCGCTGCCATCCTTCCTGACGGCGACGTGAAGGAGTTGCAGAAATCTCTGGATACGGCGCTCCCCCTTCCGCCGGATTCCCATGAAATGCGGGGCACCTTTGCCAAAGATATTTATCTGGAAAATAAGACCTGGGACTTTTCCGGCGGCCCGGCGGAGATTTCCATAGGCAATTCATACCCTTTCCAGAAAGGAAAGGATGAAATGAGCCACGTGGAAAGAGAAAATACCGGGGACTATGGCATTACTTACCATATGACCTTCCACAATAAAGGCAGCGGGAAGTATAATCTATATATCAACGCCCAGGGCGGTGTCTACATGGGCACCTTCCAGATCGGTACCAACCCGAGACTCCTCCGTGTGTACCGCACCGATGACAGGCTGGGGAAGCACTGGTTCGGAAACGGTACGGACAGGGACTATATTTCCTGTGGTACCTGGGACATGGGGAAAGATCTCTACATCCGATTCATCCCCGCCGGCGCCGCTTACCTGCCTGTCCGCTTCCTCATGGTGCCGGAGAAGTAGTGCGGGGCCCGGATATGTTATGAAATAAGTCCCATGCATGCCGCGCTGCTGCAGCAGGATTCATATTACGGCGTCAGCTGCCACCATAACTTTTAGAACCTTGTCCCTGAATTATCATTTCTATCAAAGGAGACCTCAAATGAAATTCATCCAGTTTCGTATCGGTGATATTGTACAGATGAAAAAGAAACATCCCTGCGGAAGCCAGGAATGGGAAGTGCTGCAGCTGGGCAGCGATATGCGTATCAAATGCTGTGGCTGCGGTCACATCGTTCTCATTCCCCGCCCGAAGTTCCTGAAAGGTGCCAAGAAGGTACTGAACCGTGACGTCACAAAGGACACCCCTCTGGCCCAGAGAAGCGAAGAGTCCACGGAAGGGTAGGGCCTGGCCGGCGTGAGGCTCCAGCGGCTCATGGCGGCGGGAAACGGCAGGTGAAAAGTTTCCTGCACTGCATGACGCTGTGGCAAATCATCGGAACAGGAAACTATATGCGAAAAGTTTCCTACATGGCATGAGACTATGGCGGTTCATAGAGACAGGAAACTGTTTGCGAAAAGTTTCCTGTCCGGCATGGCACTATGGTGAATCATCGGGGCAGGAAACTGTTTGCGAAAAGTTTCCTGTCCGGCATGGCACTATGGTGAATCATC
>NZ_CALGPS010000075.1 GCF_937959425.1 uncultured Dialister sp. | reverse complement strand
CCCCTTTTCCGCCCCAGCTTTCCCCCACCGTCTGGTGCGCCGCCGAAGGAGCAGGCACTGCCCTGTCCGGCAGGGATAGTATTTACAATGCGCTGGGAGGGAATGCATGATGACAAGAACCACATTCTTCACCGCCCTCCTGTCCGCTCTGGGCGCCGCCGGAACAGCGGCCCTTCTCTTTTCCTATGAAGGAGGAAGCGGTTTCCTCTACGGCCTTCTGGCCTTTCTTATCGTTATGTCCGGAAGTTTTCTTCTTCTCCTCCTGCCGGAAAAGAAGCGTTTTCCACTGACAGCCCTGCTATTTGTCTGCCTTGCGGCAGTGCTCATCCTCTTTAAATCGTCCATGGAAAGCAGCTTCACCGCCCTTTCCGTGCCCTTCCTTACCACACTGAAGGAACCCTACGATGTGGAAATAGCCATTCCAAAGCCGCCGTACGGAGCAAGTCCCCTTGCGGCGGAAATTTTCCTTCTCCTTCTCCTTTCCTGGATTTTTCTCTGCGGATTCATTTCCAAAGGAGGAGCGGCCCTGTCCGCCCTCCTCTCCCTTGCCATCCTTCTTACGGGATTCTATTTCGGCCTGAATCCTCCTGCCTTCGGCCTGGTTCCTGCCGGTGCCTATGTGATTTCCCTTCCCGCCCGGCTGAAGGGAGGATTTTCCCATCCCGAAGTGCCGGCCTTTCTTTCCGCCCTGGTCTTCGGACTTGTGATTTCCTTCCTCATCCCCGAGAGCCGCTATGAACAGCCCTCCCTCTTTGCCGGAATGCAGGAGGAAATCGTTTCCTTCGTGGATCCCTACGACCCCATCTTCCATGCAGGCAATGCCTACACCGGCATGATGAAGGGCGCCGCCGGAAACCAGAAACTGGGCAGCGTGAACGGCGTCCGCTACTCCGGCCGAATCATTGCGGATATGGAAACAGCAGACGCAGAAAGCCGTCTTTACCTTCGCAGCTGGAGCGGCGGGGAATATGAAAAGAACCGCTGGAAGGATCTGCCGGACAGCAGCTATGAAGGGGTCAGGCATTTATTTGACAAAAATAACGGCGAGTGGTACGACCAGGGCGCCTGGCTCATGGAAGTCATTGCCCGGAGCCCCGCCCTTTCCCAGAGCCTTTCCAACTATCTGGAAAAGGGAGAATCTGTGGAAGGACTGAAAAAAGATTTCACCATCGACGCAGTCTACGAAAAGACCCGCTTCCTCCTTCTTCCCTACGATGCCAGCTTCGGCGCCCCCCTCTTTGCCTATGACCGTTCCCCCATAAGCCGGGAAGGGAAAGCTTACAGCACCTATCGGTGGGCTCTCCCCTCCGGCGCCCTCCTTTCCATGATGGATAAAGAAAGCAGCAGTGACCCCTATTTCCGCACCTACATAGAAGGGGAAAGGGAATACCGCCGGTTCGTGTACAATCACTATTTGGCCATTCCGGATTCCGTAAAAGAGGGCCTTGCTACCCTGGGCCCCCTCCCGCCGGTGAAATCCCTTTCAGAGAAAAGGCAGCGAGTGGAGGATATCCGCCGTTTCCTTGCTGAAAATTACCGCTATACCACCAACCCCGGCAAAACGCCGGAGGGGAAAGATTTCATCACCTACTTCCTCACGGAAAGCAGAAAGGGCTACTGCACCTCCTTCGCTTCCGCCGCCGTCATGCTCCTCCGCGCCTCCGGCATTCCTGCCCGCTACGCCGTGGGCCTGACTGTGGGCAGGGATGAAATCAACGGGGCGCCCCTTTCCAAAGACGGCCTCCATCAGTACAGCATTAACGACCACCACGCCCATGCCTGGGCAGAGGTGTACGTAGACGGTCTGGGATGGCGGCCGGTGGAAATGACGCCGGGCTATGAAGGCACGGACAACCCCTTCCCCATTCCGGAAGACAAAAAGAGAAACGACTCCGGTGCCCCCGACGCACCGATGGATGAGAAAGACAAAAACAATCCATCCCGGCAGGAGCCTCAGCAGAAGCCCCAAAATCAGCAGGACCAGCAGCAGAATCCTCTGAATGGAAAAACACCTGAGAATACGCCCCAGCTCGCCCCGCAGAATCCGGGAGCCCCTTCATCCAGGCCCCTTCCTAAAGGACTTCTCCTCCTTCCCCTTATCCTTGCTGCCGCTGCCATCTTCATCCTCTTCCGCCTCTCCGCCGCAAACCGCCTCATCCGCCGCGCGCCCGAAAGCAAAGAATCCTTCAACCGCCTTCTGGACTACATGGACCGCCTTGCCCTCTACGCCGGCATCCCAAAGAAAGGAAGCTATGAAGAGCAGAAGAAAGCCTTCCGAAAAGATAAGAGATTTGAAGGATTCGACCGTCTTATGGACCTCCTTGTGAAATCCAGATTCTCCGGCGTCCCCCTTTCCAAAGAAGAAAAGGAACAGGCCGCCTCCCTCATCGCCAAAGCAAGAAAGAACTGCCTGGAAGAGATGGGCCTTTGGGAAAAAATCCGGTTCCTGCTGATCAGGAAGATGTGAAGTTAGTGAGCTGGTGAGACAGTGAGACAGTGAGACAGTGGGACAGTGAGACAGTGAGACAGTGGGACGCTGTCCGCTTACCGATGGGGTACTGTATGACCCATCAGGCGGGCCGGGGAGTTTCCTGCCTCTATGATTCGCATTCATCCCATGCCGTTTAGAAAACCATTCGCAAACAGTTTCCTGTCGCAGTGATTCGCATTTATCCCATGCCGAACAGGAAACTTTTCGCAAACAGTTTCCTGTCTCTATGAACCGCATTCGTCCCATGCCGAATAGGAAACCATTCGCAAACAGTTTCCTGCCGCAGTGATTCGCATTCGTCCCATGACGTACAGGAAACCATTCGCAAGCAGTTTCCTGTCTCTATGATTCGCACTTCCCCCATGCCGAATAGGAAACCATTCGCAAACAGTTTCCTGTCTCTATGATTTGCATTCGTCCCATGCCCTGTAGAAAAACCTCAAATTCCCCAAGGAAAAAGCCCCTGCTTTCGCGGGGGCTTTTTCCTGTGAAATTGTCTATACCAAGCGCAGGGCGCTATGGCTTCTATTATCCCAGGAAGGCCATGGATTCTTTCCACTGGGCAGCCTTTTCTTTCATGGCTGCCACCGCTTCTTTGCCGTGGGCTTTCTGGCGTTCTACGGATTTCGGCCCTGTGCCGCCGTAGCTTTCACGATTTTTCACGCAGTTTTCTATTTTCAGGGCTTCCATAATGTCTTCTTCAAAGAGAGGGCTCATGGATTTCAGTTCTTCCATGCTGAGGTCATGGAGCACCTTGTGGTGTTCGATGCAGTAATGCACCGCATTTCCTACCACCGCATGGGCCTGCCGGAAGGGGAGGCCCTTCTTGGCCAGGTAGTCCGCCATGTCCGTGGCGTTGGAGAAGTCGTGTTCCAGTACTTCCCGGGTATGGCTGCCGTTGACGGTCATTGTGTTAATCATGCCGGCGTAAATGTCAAGGGCAAAGTAAAGGGTATCAATGGCGTCAAAGACCCCTTCCTTGTCTTCCTGCATGTCCTTGTCATAGGCCAGGGGCAGTCCCTTCATCACGGTGAGGAGGCCCATGAGGCTTCCGTAGACACGGCCGGTTTTGCCGCGTATAAGTTCACACATGTCCGGATTCTTTTTCTGGGGCATGATGGAGCTTCCGGTGGAGTAGCCGTCGTCCAGTTCGATGAAATGGAATTCGCTGGTGCTCCAGTAAATGAATTCCTCAGAGAGCCTGGAGAGGTGCATGGCGCAGATGGAGGCAAAGGAGAGGAACTGAAGGAGGTAGTCCCTGTCGGACACGGCGTCCAGACTGTTTCCATACACCTTGGAGAAATGGAGGTCCTCCGCTTCTTCCAGGGGATTGGTGGGATAGGTGGTGCCTGCCAGGGCGCAGGCGCCGATGGGGGACATGTCCGCCATTTCATAGCAGTCCTCCAGCCGCTTAAAATCTCTTTCCAGCATGGCGAAGTAGCAGAGCATATGATGGGCAAAGAGCACCGGCTGGGCCCGCTGCATATGGGTATAGCCGGGCAGAATCACATCCTTGTACTTTTCTGCAGCCAGCAGAAGGGCTTCTTCCACGGCAATCAGCTTGTCCGCCAGTCGGCCCATCTGTCTTTTCATGTACATATGGAGGTCCAGAGCGCACTGGTCGTTCCGGCTCCTGGCGGTGTGGAGCCTTGCGCCTGCATCGCCGATATCGTCGGTGAGGCGCTTTTCCACGTTCATATGGATATCTTCCAGTTCCACGGAGAAGGGGAACTTTCCATCATCGATTTCCTTCTTGATTTTGGAAAGGCCTTCTGTGATTTTCTCACAGTCTTCTTTTGAAATGATGCCGTGGCGGGCAAGCATTTTCGCATGGGCTTTGGAACCGGCAATGTCTTCTTTATACATCCGGCAGTCATAGGAAATGGATGCGTTGAAATCAAGGGCATTTTTTTCCTCCGCTTTCGTAAAGCGTCCGCCCCACATCATATCACTCATTTTGCATTCTTCTCCTTCATGAGGGCCCGGATGGTAAGAGGCAGGCCGAAGAGGTTGATGAAGCCTTCTGCGTCAGCCTGGTTGTATACATCATCTTCGCCAAAGGTAACGAATTCTTCGTTGTACAGGGAATAGGGGCTTTCTGCGCCGTGGGACATGATGTTTCCCTTGTAGAGACGGAGGGTGACTTTACCGGTTACGGTTTCAGAGGTCTTGTCTGCAAAGGCCTGCAGTGCTTCCCTGAGAGGAGCAAACCACATGCCATCGTAAACCAGTTCGGAATATTTCACCGCAGCCACTTCCTTGAAATGGAAGGTGGCCCGGTCAAGGCACAGTCTTTCCAGTTCCGTGTGGGCATAGAAGAGGATAGAGCCGCAGGGGTTTTCATAAACGCCGCGGGACTTCATGCCTACCAGTCTGTTTTCTACCAGATCATCGATACCGATGCCGTTTCTTGCGCCGATGGTATTCAGTGTATTCACCAGTTCCACGCCATCCATCTTCTTGCCGTTAACAGCGGTGGGCACGCCCTTTTCAAATTCAATGGTAACCAGTTCATCCTTGTCAGGAGCATCCTCCGGATCGCAGGTAACCAGGTACATATCCTTGTGCGGTGCATTGGCCGGATTTTCCAGATCATCCCCTTCATGGGACAGGTGCCACATATTCCAGTCCATGGAGTACGGATATTTCTGGGCAGCCTTTTCTTCATCGGTCTGCTTTTCATCGTACTTATCAATGGGCACGCCATGGGCTTCAGCGTACTTCATTTCATCTTCCCTGGACTTCATATCCCAGATTCTCCAGGGAGCGATGATCTTCATATGGGGAGCCAGTGCCTTGATGGTCAGTTCAAAACGAACCTGGTCATTTCCCTTGCCGGTAGCACCGTGGCAGATGGCGTCGGCGCCGTACTTCTTGGCCATGTCCACCAGGCATTTGCCGATAAGAGGACGGGCAAAGGAGGTGCCCAGCAGGTACTTGCCTTCATACCGGCCGTCAGCCTTCAGTACATTGTAAGCGTATTCTTCGATAAATTCTTTTCTTACATCCAGGGTTTCAGCCACAGAAGCACCGGAAGCAAGAGCTTTCTTATGGATAGCATCGAAATCTTCAGGCTGGCCCAGATTCACCGTGCAGGCAATGACTTCGCAGCCATAATTTTCTTTCAGCCAGGGAATAATTACGGAAGTATCCAGTCCGCCGGAATAAGCAAGAACTACTTTTTTAACATTTTTTACATCAGCCATAGGAATGCCGCCTTTCTTCATTGAATATAGACAATTTCATGAGCCCTTCACGGGGGCTTTTTCTTAAGATGTGATAATTATACAGCGCTTTGCATAAATGTGCAATAGGAAAATTGAAATTTTTTCACTTTTCTGCATTTTTATTTTCTTCTGAAATAGTGGTTCGTACGATACTTACTGGATATTTCTCCAATCTGTACAGAGAAAAAGAAATTTTATTCTTTATGCAGAATATACACATGGTAAAGGGTTCAGAGGGGCGCGCCCTTCGGGCGCGAAAGGTTCTTAAGATTGACCGGCCTATCGGCCGGAGGGTTGTGGCCGCCTGACGGCGGCGGGTTGTGTAGAAAGGTTGTGTAGAAAGG
>NZ_CALGPS010000074.1 GCF_937959425.1 uncultured Dialister sp. | reverse complement strand
CGTCATTCTGAACGCAGTGAAGAATCTTGGTACGTGGCGTAAGTGAGACAAAGGCTGGTAAATACCGACCGGCGGGAAGACATCAGACTATCAGACGACAGACATCAGAAAACAGTATTCTCGAACGAGAGGGACAATCCCGCCGCCTTAGGCGGCATACAAAACTCATCGCCCGCAGGGCGATACCACAACCCTTCTATACAACCTGCCTGCGCCAGCAGGCCACAACCTACGGCGAAGCCGTGCCCCTTTGCACCCGAAGGGTGCCGAACCTTCGCGCCCAAAGGGCGTGTCCATGAACCCTTTTTAGAGAGGAGTAATCCATATGAAAAAGCTATTTCTTTTCCTGGCCCTTTTTCTGGGCATCACCGCCGCCATCACCGGCTGTGGGTCGAAGCAGTCATCCTCCACTCTGCGGGTGGGCATGGATGCGGCGTACCCTCCCTTTGGTTTCCAGAACATGGATACCAAGGCCTATGAAGGCTTTGATGTGGACATTATCAATGCCATTGCAAAGGAAGAAGGGCTGACTGCGGAAATTCGGAACGTGAATTTTGATGGCCTTATTCCGGCTTTGAAATCGGGAGACCTGGACGTGGCCATTAACGACATTACTGTCACCGAAGACCGGAAGCAGTCCGTGGATTTCTCCAAACCCTACTACATTGCAGGCCTGGGAGTGGTGGTACGAAGCGATACCGGTGATATTCTTACCAAAGAAGACCTGAAAGGAAAAACCCTGGGCGTCACCATCGGCTCCACGGGAGAAGAGGCGGCCCGTAAAATCGAAGGGGCAAAGGTAAGGACCTACAGCACCCTGAGCGACGCTTTCCTGGACTTGAAACAGGGCGCCGTGGATGCCGTCATCAACGATATCCCCACCAATGAATACTATGTGGCCAAAACGGAAGACCACTCCGTGAAAACCGCCCCGGCGGCCCTTTCCACAGAAGACCTGGCCATTGCGGTAAAGAAGGACAATAAGGAGCTCCTTTCCAAAATCGACGATGGTTTGGCAAAGATTAAGAAAAACGGAGAATTTACAAAAATTTATAAAAAGTGGTTTGGAAAAGAACCGCCGGAGAAAATTTTGAAATAGTGTACTAGTGAGCTGGTGGGACAGTGAGACAGTGAGACAGTGAGACAGTGGGACAGTGAGACAGCTATCCGCTATCCGCTATCCGCTGACTGCACTGCCTATGGCAGCGAAAACCTTCACAACCGGGCTGGCGTCCGATGGAAATGCACCCCTTTTGGTGCCTGCGGCACCACCTTCTCCCCGGAGGGGAGACTTTTAGCGGCGCTATGCATAGTACAACTTATGAAACTGAAGGTAGAATGTAGAGCAGACTTCCCCCTCCGGGGTGGCAAAGGAACTGGATTTGCAGGGGAGCCACGCGACCCGAAAATCCAGTGACATGCTTCCCTTTGGGTAAGTACCGCGCAGCGGGGATAGGGGTGCATTTCCCTCGCGCTGTGCACATTCTGCAGAGAATGTGCAAGTCAGTCGAAGTTGGCCCATAGCCTGCCCATAAAAGGGCCTTCCTTTTAATCGACTGACCGTTAGGCGCGGTTTTACGGTTTTGCCGCCGACAGGCGGTATAAAACTCCATCGCCCGACAGGGCGATACCACCACCCTCTGAACCTTTTGAACCCTCTGAACCCTTTGAACCTTCCCGTTCACAACCCACGGGCCCTATGGGCCCGCCCCCCTTTGGTGCCTGACGGCACCACCTTTACCCAAAGGGAAGCGTGTCACGGGATTTTCAGTCGTCTGACGGCTCCTTACAAATCCCGTTCCCTTGCCACCCCGCAAGCGGGGGCACAATAAAAAGAGGAGCTGAACCACAACCCTTGGCCCCGGGCCCGTCAAACCTGAGAACCTTCAGGCCCGGCAGGACCTGTTAAACTTTAGAACCTTTCGCGCCCAAAGGGTGCGAAGCAAAGGAGTCCATCATGATAGCAGACATCTTAAAAAAATACCCATTCATCGTACTGGACGGCGCGTTTTCCACGGAGCTGGAGAGGCAGGGCTTTTCCATTAATGACGAGCTCTGGAGCGCCATCGCTCTCTATGAGAAGCCGGACATGGTGAAGGCGGTGCACCGTTCCTATTACGATGCAGGAAGCGACATTGTCACCAGCGCCAGTTACCAGGCCACCCTGGAGGGCTTTGAAAAGAAGGGCTTTTCCCGGGAAGAGGGAAGGGAGCTTCTCATCCGCTCGGTGAGACTGGTGCAGGAGGCACGGGACGAATTCCTGGCAGAGGCTTCGCCGGCAAAGCGGCCGGTACCGCTGACGGCGGCATCGGTAGGCCCCTACGGCGCCTATCTGGCAGACGGCAGTGAATATCGGGGCCATTATGACAAAACAAGGGAAGAGCTGGCCGATTTCCACCGGGATCGCATGCACATCCTGGCGGAAGCGGGGCCTGATATTTTTGCCTGTGAAACCATTCCCTGCCTCGTGGAAGCGCTGGCGGAAACGGACGTGCTTTCGGAAATGGAAAACGCTGCCTGCTGGATTTCCTTCTCCTGCAAAGACGGCCTCCATACCTGCGGCGATGATCTCATCAGCGACTGTGCGAAAGCGCTGGATAAGATTTCCTGCGTGCAAGCCATGGGCGTGAACTGCACGGCGCCGGAGTATGTGGAATCTTTGATTCTGGAAATCAGGAAGTATACGGATAAGCCGGTGGTGGTGTACCCCAACTCCGGAGAACATTACGATGCAGAAAGCAAGACCTGGCACGGCCCGTCGGCGGAATATGCGGACTATGTGAGAACCTGGCAGCATATAGTGGGCCCGTTGTCAAGACCAGCTTTTCAAAAACTAAGCGCGCCGATTGG
>NZ_CALGPS010000073.1 GCF_937959425.1 uncultured Dialister sp. | reverse complement strand
GACTGAGAATCCAGTGACACGCTTCCCACCGGGGCGGGAGAGGGCCACGCAGTGGTGAGGGGAGATTGCCAAAGGCACACAGCCGTAAAGCAGCCCATAAAATTCATTGCCTGAAGGGCAATCCACAACTCTCGGCGGCAAAGCCGCCGTCAATCTTAAGGAGCCTCCCGCCCGCAGGGCCGGTCAAGCTTAAGAACCTTTCTTCACAGCCCCTTTTTTGACGTAAAAAAGACAGCACAAAAACACGGATACAAATCCCTGCCAGACAGTATTGCGGGCCTCTCAGAATCAGGCGCCAACGCTGAGCATACAGGAAAGTCCTGCAGCCGCCTTGAACCTGGGAAGCACTGCTTCATTCGCAGAATCAAATTTCATATGGATTTTTGTCCAATGCTGCGTCATCAGTCTCCTTAAATAGCCTGCTATTCGCGTCGACTGATTCCTTGCATTGAACTAAAATCCAAGAATGAAATTTGATAACGATTGAATCAGTGCTTCCCCGTCGTCCGGGAATGCGGGCTCATGCTGCAAGGGATGGTATCCGTGTTTTTGTTTTGTTGTCATACTTCTTTGAGAATCTGCAGAATCCGTTCCCACGTCCCTGGGGCCCGGGACATGGGGGAGAGAAATCGGAAGCCTGTATACAGGGATTCATGGCTTCCTGTCTGTCAAAGCTGCATTCCGGCCGGAATATTCGCGATATACATGGCAGACGGGAATAGAATCCTTCCATGGAGTTTCCTGATTTCCTTCTCCATACATTTATATTGCATAAGCACCCCTTTTTTACAACCTCCCTTGAAAATTTTGCTTTGAAATTAAGATAGCGACATCATGATTCTGTCATTTCCAGTAACAGAATGACGATGGGACGGATAGGGAAGCACGTAACGTTAGGCTCCTTCCCCAGAAAGGAGCTGGGCGGAGCCCTGAGGATAGGGCCGAGAAATTTTTTAAAAATTTTTCCCTCCAGGGGGTCTAAAAATCGAACCTTCTGCGATATTAATAGTAGAGGGATGAAAAGACCTCATGAGATGATGAATCCGATTTCCAAACGACCATCTTCCACATCCGCGGTAGAGAAGAGGGCAGGGGAGAGAGGAGACATCAGGGAATTCCACTTTTCAATCCTCCCTTCTTCTACAATCGGCCGATGATAGACAGAAGAAAATGCAATACCCAAAAAACAGAAGACAGAAAAGCAATAAGGAAGAGCGCTCGCAGGACTTTCCTCTCTCTGACGACATGTTCCGAGCAGCACCCACGTAAGCGGGAGAGCCAAGGCGCGGACGCCTGATTCATTGGTTGAACTTACCTGGAGACTCCCCTGATAGGCTTTTCTGTCTTTTTTGCGTGTTTATTGGAGTTAAACTGAATAACCGTATCATATTAAAGTGACTGAGAAAGAAATGACATTATTCCTTTCCCAGTCACTTTAATATGATAAAGAAAGTCTTTATCAAAATTTTCATTCTATCTTTTCACATTTTCGAATCTCGCGTTATTTATATAGTAGAGGGGCACGAAAAGCCCGCGGTTCTACCGGATATCACTCCATATGTTTCCAAGATGCGCATAAGAAATGATTCTATGGAGTGATGGAAAGCAGAAAAAGGTACCGCTTTTCTCCCTCGCCTGACTCGGCCGAGCGGGTAAAACAAAAAAGAGCAGAGAAATCCAGGACTTTAGACATCTATCGCGGCAGAAATGACGGGAGCTTCCTGCCTGGCGCGCGCCGTCGCACCTCGTGCAGCAGCGGCCGTAGACCATGCAGATACCGAACTCATTGGGCATAGGGGATGGAAAGGCACCGGGTTTCTTTGTGGTGAAAAGCAGCTTCGTTTGAGGCTGCTTTTTGTTTTTATGAAGAACATAACACTATGGCATGTGTCGAATGGTCAGGCTCCTTCTCCAGAAAGGAGCTGCCCGATAGGGCGGAGGAACACCGAAAAGATTCATCAAGAACTGACGACCCTATCTTCCGTCGCCTCAGGCGCTCCTCTTCTTTGATAAGGAACTATAAATTGCTGCGAAACCACTAACGTTAAATTGTCCGACTGTTGCTGGATGCCATGAAATGCATATAAAATCAGACTCTGCGGTTGAATCAGTGTGTCCCCGCAACTATCGTCAAAGCCATCTGCTATATGACGGAATGAAAATCCGTGCTTTCGCTTTTTGTATTGCATTTTCCTACCCGGCGCCGGGGTGAGGGGAGAAGTTCCTGCAGGAATCCATGATCATCTCTATGAAATGGCGGCTGCAGAACTTTCAGCCTGCCCGGGCGACAGCTCATGGCTTATTTCTCTGCTGCGTGGTTCCATTTCAGAGAGCTCCGGAAGGGTTCCTGTATTTCCCTCTCCACTTATTTATATTGCCTGGGAGAAGCAAAATGTAACCGACTTTGCGGAAAACGGATAAATGACTGAATATATGACAGATTATCGGATGGATTTGAAAAATAGTTCAGCAAATGAGTTTTCCAGTTAAAGTTTCTAGTTTTGGTAGAGTTATAACCGTTTCCCTCCATCCATGTTCATGTATGTGGAAGAACCAAGACGCGGATGCCTGATTCATTGGTTGATCTTACCTGGAGACTCCCCCTGATAGGCTTTTCTGTTTTTTGCGTGTTTATTGTTCGGGAAAATCAGTCAAAACGAGATGCCCCTTTTGCATGGGGGGTCTTTTTTTATTGAATGGGTAATATTAAAAAGTAGATGTCATCTCACTATATGATTGTAAGGTTAGAGTTTTATTAAATTTTATTGAGAAAGACAGAGCCTGTCATGGCTGTGAGTATAATAGTAAGTAAGAAATGATTTAAATATAAGAGGCGATGAAAATGGATTATCCACATTATCTGAGAAAAGGGACTGCTGGTGCAGACTACGTAACGCAGGAGTTTTCAAATATCAATCCTCTGTGCCGCTATACCAATGACTGCATATTCCGCGCTGTAGCTGGAGCTACGGACCAGAAGTGGCGGGATGTGTTTGCGGTGATGTCCCAGATGGGGCTGGAAATGCATATGATGCCTGATTATCCGGCTGTCCTCAGAGCCTATCTGAAGAAAATCGGTGCGGAGTACGTGTACAAATCAACCCTTGCAGCCAAAGGTAAACCGACAATCCGTGAATTTATCAAGACCCACCGGCAGGGCAACTATGTGATTCGTGTCTTTTGGCATGTGACCCGGGCGCGGGATGGAGTTCTTTATGACTGGGTGGACTGTCTGGATCAGCCCGTGCTGGAAGCATGGCAGGTGCCACGTCACAAGAGCCTGGTAGAAGGAAAAGTGGAAGATATGGTTCCATGGCTGTATGAAAAGAGGTCCTGAGTCATGTTTATTTTCAAGAATCCCATCCAAGAAAACAGAAAGAAACAGGATGCCATCATCCGCGCCTTGGCCATTGCAGAAAACAGGTTCTGGGAAGAGGTATACAAGGATATCTGCCGCGCCGCCTTTGAAATCTGTGACAATCCGCAGTACTTTGATACTTGGAAATACTACCTCATGGGCAGGTATCCGGGAAAATTCAAGACCTATCCGAAAACCCGGGGCAAAGCAAGAATGTCCATTAATCACTTTGCTGCAGACCATCCCAAAGGGATCTATATCCTTTTTCTCATCAATAACTATGTGACCTGTCTCATAGATGGAAACCAGTATGATGTGGAAGATATGACGAACAAGACAGTCCTTGCGTCCTGGGAAATAAAGCCGGTGAAAGGCTTTGAATAGAGCTGGTGATTCATTACCTGTGTATGGATGAGGTGGTGGGTGATATGGTACCTACGTTGCTTGAATACGCTTCCATTGCTGAAACGATTGGAATAGAAACTGGAATCAAGAAGCTTCCGCTGGGGATTGTTACATTTAAGCGGTTAGCAAAAAATGAGAAGGACTTTTTATGTGCAGAATCAGGAGCAACTTCTGCTGCCTTGGAGCCTTTCTACCAGTTCTCCACATAGTGGAGAACCTCCGTATGTGTCGATAGTGACTTAAATGGGATTGAGACCGGGAGAGGGGCTTGGCTAAAAGTTACTGGCTGCCCATCCACTCAATGTAGCCCGTTAGGACACTTGCAATTTTGGGAATGGTACTGATTCAAACACTGAATGAATTATAACTGGAAATATAGAAATACAGAAGAAACTTTTCATATTTATATCCATCATATGATATAATTATTCTGAACTCATAGAATCTAATCATGTGATTTTGAATAGTGTGGGGTAGCGATATGCGGGAGAAGATTGTAGTACCTAACGCACCAATACTTGTAGAATCGACCAGATCCATTGGATATTCCTTTGAGGCGGCTGTTGCAGATATTGTGGATAACAGTATTAGCGCAGGGGCAACTGAAGTGCTTATTGGTTTTCAGTCTATAGAACCAGCATGGCTTTGCATTGAAGACAACGGATGTGGCATGACGGCGGAAGAGTTGGAAAATGCTATGCGGTATGGGAGCCAAAGCTCTTTGACCCAGCGATCAGAAAATGATCTTGGCCGTTTTGGACTTGGTATGAAGATGGCGAGTTTATCACAATGCCGCACACTGATTGTCATGACTAAGAAAAATGGAATGATTAGTGCTGCCAGTTGGGATCTTGATTATATTGTACAGCAGAATAATTGGTCTTTGAAAACCTTCTCAGAAGATGAAATTCAGCAATTTCCAGGCTATGACTACCTGATGGTATGCGAATCCGGAACTGTAGTCATATGGAAAAATTTTGATCGTCTCCAAAAAGAGTCAGCTAATTTTCATCAGGACTTTGATGAAAAGATAGATGTAACAAGGCAGCATCTGGCACTGGTATTTCATCGATTTCTGGATGCAACAGAGCGTGTTGGTAAACCACCTTTGAAAATCTATATGAATGGTGATCAGGTTAAAGGGACAGATCCATTTCTTACTAAGAATCCGGCGACCCAGTCACTGGGTGAGATTCCACTCACCATTGATGGGGAAAAGATATTGGTAAAACCATATGTACTTCCCATTATTAGTAAGATTAAGAAATCAGAATTGAAAACTTTAGGCGGCAAGGAAGAGCTTCGACAAAGGCAGGGGTTCTATATTTATCGCAACAAAAGGCTGATCATATGGGGGACTTGGTTCCGACTTGTAAAACAGAACGAGTTGGGGAAGTTGGCACGTGTGCGTGTTGATATCCCAAACACGCTTGATTCTCTGTGGGATATCGATGTCAAGAAGTCGAAAGCCAGCTTACCCTATAAGATAAAGAAGAGTCTTGCCGATATTGTTTACCAGACGGTCGGTAAAAGCGAAAAGGTGTATCGGTATCGTGGTCGAAAAGTACAAAATGATCAGCTGGTGCATGTCTGGAATGTTATTGATGATCGTGGCACGTTCAGTTATCAGATAAATAGGGATTTTCCGGCATATAAATTGCTGGAGAATACTCTCGATGAGAAATCACAATCATTGCTGGATAGCTTTCTACAGATACTGGAAAACAGTTTCCCCTATGGGGATGTTTACTATCGGATGGCAAAGAATGAGACAACTTCTGAAAGTCAGCTGATGGATGAGCAGACCGTATACGATATGGCTGCAAACATGATTTCTGAAGTACAAGCAAGTCATGGAGATACACAGGATTTCCTTGAACAGTTGAAGCATTTGGATTTTTTTGTCAAATATCCAGAAGTAGTCAAGAAAATTATGGAGGTATATAAGAAATGACAAAAGAACAAAAAGATTTGTCGTCATTCGTTATTGCACGTTTGCGCAAAGAAGCATCTGTGAGTGAACAGCAGATTGTTGAGTGGGTTGATAAATTCTTGGGGATTTTTTCTTATACCCTTACCGAAGATGAAAAAGATGAGGTTATCCAAGATATTCAATCTAAAATGCACATAAAAATGGAGCGGGGAGCCTGTGTCCAGGAAAAAGGGCACAAGTCTTGGTACTATGCAGCCAGAGGGGAGAATGATTCTGTATTCTGGGATAGATATAGAGCATACCTCGTAAATGATCAGGGATGGGCACCTAAAGTAATAGATGAGTTGGATACAGCTACCAATGAAATTATGGATTTGCTGGGTAATCCAAAGCAATCGGAAGGTTTTCAGAGACGTGGACTCTGTATTGGTGAAGTCCAGTCAGGGAAAACATCTAATTATATTGCACTGATTAACAAGGCTGCCGATGCAGGTTATCGAGTATTTTTCCTTTTGACCGGTGTAATCGAGAAATTGCGCTCCCAGACGCAGGAACGTATTGATTTAGGCTTTACCGGACGCGATAGTGATGCATTTTTAAAACCAGGTGCCGATGGATCGCAGTCATCAGCGATTGGAGTTAGTGAGTTCAACTCTGAGAAAGAATGTATGGCTATCACTACAAAATCCAGCGATTTTCGTATCAATTCTGCACGCACCATTATTGGTAAGCTGGAAAATTTTAATTCGCCAGTTGTATTTGTTCTGAAAAAGAATAAATCGGTACTTACCAACCTGAAGAAATGGTTGGAAACTTTTAATCTGGATACTAACGGCAAGGTAAATTTGCCATTGTTATTGATTGATGATGAGGCGGATAATGCATCTGTTAATACAAAAGATGACGATTCATCTACGGCAATCAACACGTGCATTCGGCAGCTGCTTGGGTTGTTTAGTAAGGCCAGCTATGTAGGATTTACAGCCACGCCTTATGCCAATATCTTTATTGATCCAGATACGGATGATGAAATGCTGGGGGATGATCTTTTCCCGCGGGATTTTATTTATCAGCTTACGGCACCTTCTAACTACATAGGAGCAGAGTCGGTGTTTATGGAACCTCTTAATGAAGAAGAGCGTGTAAAATATCCGGACGAAGCTAACATTGGTAAGTACCATTGCCTTTTACGGAATAATGATGATTGTGAAGAATATCTGCCGCTTAAGCACAAGAAAACTGCCAGACTTGGAGAATTACCTGAAAGTTTGAAACAAGCCATTTTATCGTTTTTCATTGCTAACACAATTCGTGATCTGCGTGGAGATAAAACGAAACATCGTACTATGATGATTAATATTTCCAGGTTTATTTCGGTACAAAACCGGATAGCACGTCAGGTCAATTCTTTCGTCTTACAGTTCCAGAGAACGGTTAAAAATTATTATAAGATGGGAGATAAAGCACTTCAGTATCCAGAATTCCAGGAGTTGAAGAAAGTTTATGATAGCGATTTCAAGGGCTTTGCCATTACTGGTGAGACATCTCGCATTTCATATGACTGGTCAGACATTCAGAATGGGCTTAATGCAGCTATCGCACCGATTCATGTGGAAGCAGTGAATGGTGGGAATGCTTCTAAAAAACTTGACTATGAGAAATCAAAGGATACGGGTGATAGATTGATTGCGGTTGGTGGGCTGAGCTTGTCCCGTGGTTTGACTCTGGAAGGACTCTGCACCAGCTATTTCTATCGCAATTCTAAGATGTATGATACGCTGTTGCAGATGGGACGTTGGTTCGGCTATCGTCCCAATTATGATGATCTTTGCCGTATCTGGATGAGTGAGGAATCTGTGGATTGGTATCAGCAGATTACAGAAGCAACATTAGAGCTGCACCGTAGAATTATCCGGATGCAAAATGAAGGAGATACGCCAATAGACTTTGGCCTTTGTGTGCGTCAGGATAAAACGGCTCTTATTGTTACAGCCAGGAATAAAATGAGAACAGCCAAGGATTATGTTCGTACGGTAGTCCTTAGCGGTAGCGTAATTGATACGAAATATATAAGTGCAAAATCAAATGTCATCAAAAACAATCTGAACTACACAAAGAGCTTTATTGAAGAGTTACTTCACAAATACGGACAACCCGTTGATACAAAAAATTTAGCACGGAAAAATATTCAGTTTTTGAATGTTGATAGTCAGGATGTGTTAGATTTTCTTTCTTTATATCAAAGCCATATTCTGAATACAGATTTCCAGCCAGATGACTTAAAACATGTATTTACTGATTATGGACACGATTTCCCTAAGTGGGATATTGCGATAGCACAGGGTAAGGGAAAGTTATATGATCTTGGTGGGACTAGGATTCCCTTGGTAATACGTGGCTTTTCTTATTTGAAGGATAAAGAAGTATTACAGATGTCTGGGAAAAGTGCACATCTGGCGGATAAAGGAATGTCAAGAGCGGGCCTCACCAAGGAACAGGCAAATGATATTGAAAAGAAAAATTTTGACATGACTCATAAATCAGATAGCGCAGAAACTTACTTCCAGCCAGGGATTAAAAGAAACCCACTGCTGGTCATCTATCCAGTGGAACTGAATGCTGAAAATAAGCTGACTGTTGAGAAACAAGATATCGCTGCTAAAATCAGCGTTCCTCTTATTGGTCTTAGTATTGGCATTCCTTCCATTAACGGACAGAGAGCAGTCAAGCACAACTACAAGATTAATAAAGTTATGCAACGGCAGATAATGGAACTCAAAGGAGATCTGACTAATGCCGGTGATGATTTTGAAGAAACAGACGAGACGATTCCGGAGGATGACAGATGATAACTCAATCATTTTTTGAGGAGTTTAAGGTACCGGATAATTTCCAACTTCTTACTCCCGGTAAAACGTTACATTTTTATGCAGGCGTAGATGCCAATAATAAACCTACTGTTTTTATTCTGACATCTGTCAAACCAGGTAATCTGCAGACCAATGGTGCGATTTCCGTTGAAACTGGTCGCCGCAGGGATGGAAGGTGGACACTTTCTTTTACTTTGGAAAAGTCGGATTTGCTCGATGTCTTTTCTGCTTTTGCCAATGACCTGGTTGATTCTTCTCTCGATGTCAAGAGCGAAAAAGAAGGACTGGCGTTTGTTGAAAGTCGGTATGAGGCTTGGCGGGAAATCATGGCTTCCGGGCATAGTGGTCTCCTATCTCTCAATGCTATCAAAGGCCTTATCGGGGAGATGTACTTTCTACTCCATTACATGATTCCCACGTATGGAGTAGAGAAATCCGTGTTATCTTGGATTGGCCCCAGGGAAGCGGCTCAGGATTTCGTTGTGGATAATACTTGGTATGAAATTAAAACAATAGCTTCCAGCAGTGAGACGGTTACCATTTCTTCTCTTGAGCAGTTGGATTCCGACCAGCAGGGAGAGTTGGTTGTGCAGTATGCGGATAAAACAAGTGTTACTAATCAATCCGGCTGTACGGTAAACCAGTTGTACAAGCAGCTTATGGAATTGGTTGTATCAAGAGTTGACTTGAAGCAGTTATTGCAAAGTGAATTGCAAAAGATGGGATACCTTCCCATTTCTTATTATGACAACTTTGCATTTGTTTTCAAGGCGACATCCTATTATCAGGTGAATGCTGGCTTTCCAGCACTTCGGCGGAGAAAGATACCAAATTCTATTGCCGGAGCCGTATACCAGATTTCCTTATCCGCGATTGAACCTTTCAAGAAAGAAGGATAACCATGGATTTAGAGTCATTCAGACAATCAATATTGCAGGAAGTACATGTAAATGCTTCTCAGAATGGGACTTTCCCTCGCGATGAATTTTTGGCACTGTACACAGAGGAACTTGTAGAAGCTGAAGAGTTTGTAGACTTTGAACCAGTGCAATATGATGGTTCAGGAAGTCGTAATAAACATTTACAAATAGATGGTTATTATTATGATGACCTTGAACAAAGTCTGGGGCTTTTTATTTGTGATTTCTCTGACAGCGAGGTTACTGAAACTGTAACACGAGGAGATGCTGAAACTTCTTTTCGACGTGAAGAGGCTTTTGTACAGGATGCTTTGAGTGGCTTTATTCAGAAACATGCTGAGGAAAGTTCTCCGGGGTATGGCTTGGCGGTTGATATTTCCGGTCGTTACAAAGATGTCCGAAAGTATAAGTTTTACCTCATTACTGATAAGGTTCTTAGTAAAAGAATAACCGGAATTCCTGGTAGCAAACTTGGAAAGGCAGAAACGGAATATTCCATCTGGGATATTAGCCGACTTCAGGGAATCCGGGAATCAAAAACCGGCAAAGAAGATATAGTTATCCATCTGTCGGATTTTGGAGTAGAGGGAATCCCATGTTTGAAAGCCAGTGAGAGTGAAGATTATACGGCTTACCTTTGTAATATTCCAGGAAAGGTGCTTGCCGATATGTACAATCATTACGGCAGCAGGCTTTTAGAGGGGAATGTCCGGTCATTTTTGTCTGTAAGAGGCAAGATTAACAAAGGAATCAGAAATACGATTCTAAATGATCCTGCTAAGTTTTTTGCCTACAACAATGGAATTGCAGCAACAGCATACGCTATCCAAACGGAACAGGGATTTTCGTCCTTGATGATTACGGAAATCACAGGTTTGCAGATTGTTAATGGCGGGCAGACAACCGCATCTCTAGCCAATGCTTTAATCAAGGACAAGGCAAGGGCTAACAATTTGCAAAATATTTATGTCCCAATGAAATTGTCTGTAGTTTCGCCGGAGAAAGCTGTGACTTTGATTCCAGATATTGCAAGATTTGCTAACAGTCAGAACAAGGTAAGCGAAGCGGATTTCTTCTCTAATTCGCCTTTCCACATCCGCATGGAAGAAATTTCCCGACGTCTGATTGCTCCAGCGGTCGATGGCAACCAGTTTGGCACTCATTGGTATTATGAACGTGCCAGGGGACAGTACCGGCAGGAACAGGCAAAGATGACAGAAGCTGAAAAGAAGAAATTCCAAATGGAAAATCCGAAGCGGCAGATGTTTACGAAGACTGATTTGGCTAAATATTACAACATTTACCAGATGATGCCGGATAAGGTCAGTCTTGGGGCACAAAAGAACTTCATTCAGTTTGCTAATTGGGCAGGAGAACAGTGGAATAAAAACGATTTAAATTTCAATGAGGTATTTTTCAAGAGAGTTGTCTGTGTGGATATTCTGTTCAAAGCTGTTGATGATATTGTCAAACATGCTTCCTGGTATGATGGCGGCTACAAAGCCCAGGTAAATACCTATACTCTTTCATGGCTGTTTTATCTGATCCAGAAGTACTATCCCCAATATGCTTTCAATTTCAGAGACGTATGGAATAAACAACGTGTGTCGGATGAATTGAAGATACAGCTGGAATCATTGGCAGAAAAGGTATTCTATCATCTGACTAACCCGAATCGGTTGGTACAAAATGTCACAGAATGGGCTAAACGTGCAGACTGCTGGGGAAAATTGAAAGAAATGGATTTTCAACTTAGCCCGGCTTTAGTCAGATGGTTAGTGCCTAAAGAAGCGGTGTCTGAACAGGAAAAAGACGCCAAAGTTGAGCAGAAGGAAATCAGCAAGGCCAATGCCATGATTCAGGTTGCTAACTATGGTGTAGAAAATTGGAAAAAAGTTCAAAAGTGGGGAATTGAAAACAATATATTCTCTGCTACGGATTTGTCTTTCCTAAAGGCTGCTATTGCAATGGAAAAAGGAAAATTTCCGACCGATCGTCAATGCGTTAAAATTTTGGGGGTTTTGCAGAAAGCGAGAGATGAAAGTTATCCGGATTAGTCAATGTTGTATATGACTGCAAATAGATTCATTTCCTATTTTCTATTAGTCATCAGGCCTTTTTACTGCTATAATGCTAGAGAGAGTTTTTTCTGAAAGGAGGGGTGATATATGCCACTAAACTATTTGGATCTATTTGCCGGTGCAGGCGGACTGTCTGAAGGCTTTATTAAAGCAGGCTTTCATCCAGTTGCACATATCGAAATGGATAGAGCGGCATGCTTCACCCTTAAAACTCGGAGTGCCTACTATTGGCTAAAGCAGCATGGGCAAGAAAATGTTTATGATGATTACCTGAATGGCAGAATTACAAGGGAAGAATTCTACGCTCATGTTCCTTTGGAAGTTCTGAATTCTGTTCTCCAACGTACCATGGACGAGAATAATCTGGATGAAATTTTCGGAAGAATTGACGAATTGCGTGATGGAGAGCCGATTGATCTTATCATCGGCGGACCGCCCTGTCAGGCATATTCTCTGGTAGGCCGTGCACGGGATGAACATGGAATGATAGGCGATTCGCGTAACTACCTGTATCGCCTTTATGCCAGGTTCTTGGAGAAATATCAGCCGAGGTATTTTGTCTTTGAAAATGTTTTGGGGTTATTGTCCGCTAAAGAGTCTAATGGAGATAAACATTTTGACTTGATGCGAAAAACTTTCAGCGCATGTGGATATACTACCGAAACAAAAGTTCTCAATGCCAGAAGCTATGGGGTATTGCAGAATCGTAAGCGCTTGATTCTTATAGGAAAGTTAGGCGGCTCGGAGGGGTTTTATCCTAAAATCGAACAGATGCCAACGGATCAGTATCTTGTAAAGGAAATTTTTGATGATTTGCCTTCTTTACAAGCTGGCGGGGGGGTGCCAACGCCGGTCAAAACAAAACCGTATCATGGGACATATCTGTATCGAGCGGGCATTCGGGATCCTGGTGATAGGTATGAAATGGTAAGTCAGCATTATGCCAGACCAACAAATGCTCATGACAAGGCTATCTATCATATTGCAGTGGAACAGTGGAATCATTCAAAAAAGAGATTGATGTATACTGACCTGCCAGCTTATATGAGGACGCATAAGAATTTGGATTCATTTCTGGATCGATTTAAAGTAGTGGCTGCTGATTTATCCTATTCTCAAACCGTGGTGGCTCACCTGGCTAAGGATGGGCATTATTATATTCATCCGGATATCAGACAAAACAGGTCTATCACGCCCAGAGAAGCAGCCCGGTTACAGACTTTTCCGGATAACTACTATTTTGAGTCTGTTTCAGGGAGACCGTCAAGAACATATGCCTTTAAGCAAATCGGGAATGCTGTACCAGTGAATTTGGCATTTAGCATTGCAAAAGCTATTAGAGAGTGTTTTATACATCCCGACGATTATCCTAAGGAAACTGAGGGCATTATTCATTTTAAGCCTTAATTTTGAGCTGGCCAGGCGTGGCTGGCTCTTTTGGTATACCATTTTTATAAGGGCAGTGAAAAGTCTTGGATGTATTGACGAAAGAACAGCGTCATAAAAATATGTCACATATCCGAAATAAAAATACCAAAGCTGAGGTTATGCTGCGTAGGGCATTATGGCATCAAGGGGTTCGATATAGAAAAAATTATAGCGTACTCCCTGGGAAACCAGATATTGCTATTACGAGATGCCATATTGCCATTTTTGTAGATGGTGACTATTGGCATGGACGGAATTTAGCAGAGTTGGAAAAGAAGGATATTCATAACAAGGAGTTTTGGATACAAAAACTTTCTGGAAATGTAGAGCGGGATAAACAGGTTAATGATATGCTAACAGAGATGGGATGGATTGTTTTACGTTTTTGGGAGACGGATATCAAACATGATCTTTCCGGTATTGTAGAGAGAATTATGAGTTTCGTGCCTGTTAGTGACTTCATGAAAGGCAATAAATAAGCTAAAGACTGGAGGTGCTTGGAAATCTATGGGGCGCATGGTTGAAGATACTATCAAATCTCTATATGCTTATGGCAAGAAGGTGTACGAAAATAAGCTTAGTTTGGGAGAGGCGGCACAGGAGGTTAATCGTATTCATCCTGAAGTTGCTGTTTCTTCAGCCAAACATTATATCAGCTGGTATTCTGAAATGCGTGCAGGGCGCTGGTTGTCATGGAATTCGAATTCAAATCTTTTACTGTACTATGTTGAACATATTAAGGAAGATGATGGAATAGAGGCTGGAAAACTTGCGTTACAAGGCGCTGAAAAGTTTGCGGAACATGCACAGCGGAAAGAACTCATGGATGATTTGAATAAATTGGCACAACGACTGGGCTTGGAGGGTCAGAAGAAAAATCATATTAGCCATGAAAGAAGTGATGATGAAATGGATAATAAAGCTATTATTAAGCAGATTAAACGCTTCATCTCGCAAAAAGGATTTTCCTATCCTGGCGATATTATAGAAAATTTCTACCTTAGCCTGAAGACAAAACCTTTCGTTATCCTGGCAGGGACTTCGGGAACGGGGAAGACGCGTTTGGTACGGCTCTTTGCTGAGGCGGTAGGGGCCTTTTCCGATGGGGAGAAGCGGTATCTTCAGGTTCCGGTACGCCCTGATTGGTCAGATTCTTCTGATCTGTTCGGCCATCTGAACCTGAATGGGGATTTTGTGAAGGGACCCATTACTGATTTTCTAAAGAGCGCAGAGGAAAATCCAGAGTATCCCTATTTCCTGTGTCTGGATGAAATGAATTTGGCACGGGTAGAGTACTATATGAGCGATCTCCTATCCATCATGGAGACCCGGGATGTGGTGGATGGTCGGATTGTGACGGATAAGATCTATTTAAATGGGTATGGTGATTTGGGGCTGCCGGAGAATCTGTATATCATAGGTACGGTAAATATGGATGAAACCACGTTTCCTTTCAGCAAGAAGGTGCTGGATCGGGCAAATACGATTGAGTTTTCTTATGTGAATCTGGTGCCTGGTTTTGAAGAGCTGGGAGATTCTTCACCTGTTCGTTCGTTTACATTGTCCAATGATTTCTTTCGGGCGGAGTACCTATATTTGGCACAGTGTGGTGGGAAAGATTGGGACTATGTACGGAGCTGCAGCATAGAGCTGGAGGAAATCAATACTATCCTGCGAGAGGCTAATGCTCATGTGGGATACCGGGTGCGGGATGAAATTGCGTTTTACCGGCTGTATAACCACAAAATGCATTTAATGAATGATATGGCTGCCATGGATCATGAGATTTTGCAAAAAATTTTGCCACGCATCCAGGGGAGCAGTGGGGCTGTGCGGGATATGCTGGTGCATTTATTCCAGTATTGTGCAGGGGAATATGAGGGGTACCGGACGGATACGGCAGAGGTGTTCCGGAAGATGGAAGCGGCGCTGTCGGATAAGGCAGTGCATCCGAAGTATCTTAGGAGCGCAGAGAAGATTGCATTTATGATGAGGAGACTGGAAGAGGATGGATTCACGCCCTATTGGTTCTGATGAGCTGATATATATCCAGGCAGGGAACATCAGCATTACGGTGAAGGGAAAAATTCCGGCTGTCTCTCCAGATGGTTCTGAAGCTGAGGAGGCATCTTCATTTCGTGTCCACTGCCGGGATGAAGTGACTGCTCTGAGAGTTGGCGGCTGTAAAGTGGACAGGAAGCAGCGTTTTTTTTCGTGTGCACCGCTTTTCTTTGAACAGCATGCATATGAAATTATTATAGAAAATACGGGCAGCGGAGAGGTGTCTTTCTGGCATGAAAACTTGTCTGTTCGGCGAGCAGTAACCCCAGTAGGAAGCCGGGGGACTCTGCTTTCAGGAATAGTGAATTTCAGAAATGATATCGGTTTTTCCGATTTTATCATCCGTCTTAATGAGGAAGAGTATATAAAGCTCACTATCGAGGTTTTCCCAGAGAAAATCAGTTACCGCAAGGATTACAGGGAAATCATGGCAGATGTGGCTGAAGAATTGTACGGCATCGTTTTTGATTTCCTGCGGAAGACATACAGTGGGTACGGGCAGAGTGGTAGTCATGGAGGAAGTCCGGTTGAATTTTATGCGGTGGTTACAACTATCTTTGGGCGATTTCTGCGTGCTCTGGATAAAATTATTTCTGAACCGCATCATACATTGGAGAGCCGTCATGAAATGATGCCTGGTTACAAGACTGTCTCTCTGGACCGCCGTTCCATAAACTGGCTGACCCATCATCCTGAGCATATAGTCAAGAAGCAGGGGCATTTTATGGTGGATAAGACCATGGCGGCAGTGAAGAAGGTAAGTTATGATACCCGGGAGAACCGGATGACCCGGTATATCCTGGACTCTACTATATGGAGGCTGCATACTTTCCGTCAGATGTATGGACTCATGGCAAGGGAGAAAGATGAAGCTGTATTTACCGGTATTGATAGCATGGTTCAGAGTCTGAGGCGTCGGGAGACGGGAACATTCCTGCAGGCTGTAGAAAGTCAGGGCAGTGAAGCGGGATTGTCTCTGGTCTTTGCAATGGCGCCCGGTTATAGGGAATTGTATAAATATTATCTCATGTTGGAACGTGGCCTGAATTTGACAGGAGATGTATTCCATGCATCGGTGAAGGATTTGGCTGTACTTTATGAGTATTGGTGTTTCATAAAGTTAAATAGCTTGCTCCGTAAGAAATATGAGCTGGTGTCACAGGATGTAATCAGGACAGAGGGAAACAGGATCTTTGTGACGCTGCTCAAAGGAAAGGGTTCTGAGGTACGGTACCGAAATCCCTACAGTGGGGAGCAAATTGTACTATCTTACAATCCCCGGGAGACGGGGCTTCCTACGGTGCCGCAGAGGCCGGATAATGTGTTGACCCTCACGAAGAATGGGATGGAGGATGGCAGTCTGACATACCGGTATATTTTTGATGCGAAATACAAAATTGACCCGGCGGTAGAGGGGAGTTACTATTACAATGTGATTTCTCATACACCTGGTCCGCGGGAAGAGGATATCAATACCATGCATCGCTACCGGGATGCCATCGTATCAGAGGAAGGGGACCGGGACTATGAGCGTACCATGTTTGGCGCGTATGTCTTGTTTCCCTATGCAGATGAAGAAACGTATCGGAAGCATAAGTTTTATAAAAGCATAGAAACCGTCAATATTGGCGGGCTGCCGTTTCTGCCCTCTGCCACGGGTATGGTAGAGCAGATGCTGGATGAACTGGTGGCAGATTCGCCGGAGTCTGCCTTTGAACGTACGGTCTTGCCGTTGGGCATTGAGCAGAAGCTGGATAGGGTAGATTGGGAACGGCGGGATGTGTTGGTGGGGGTGTTGAAAAATGTGAAGCAGCTCCAGATTTGCCAGAAGTACCATTTCTATCATATTCCCGCCTCTAAAATTCCCGAGAAAAGGCTGCCTATCCACTATGTTGCCATTTATCAGTCGCGCCGCCTGTTTGGAGAGGATTCCGGTATTTTTCTGTACGGGGAAGTGATAAGGACGGCGCTGGTCCGGCGGCGTAGCATCCGGGAGATTCCAAAGGATTCAGATGAGTTGTATTACCGTTTCGCCGTCCGGGAATGGAAAAGACTGTCTCATCCGGTGAAAGTGCGGGAGAGTGCAAGAATTGCAGATTACACCAATCTTTTTCTGCTTCAGCATGCGGATGAAATGCCGGATCTCAAAATCAGGTCAGAAGAAGAATATCGTTTATACTATGAACTCCGCCGTCTATCAAAAGGTGCTCTCACAAACGACCCGGAAAAGCCACTCTGTTTCCGCCATGGTAAGTTCCTTATGGATTATGAAGACAGTAATATCCGAATTCTGTATGACGGAAAAATCCGAGATCTCATTTCAGCTGAGCAGTTCATCCGGCACCCCTATTGGTATTTCAAGAAGCTGATGCAGTACTTGCAGGTGGCTCAAGACACATAATCTTTATGAATAGAGCTATAGAATTTCTTCAAATTATATGCCTTGGATTCATATAATGATACAATGGAATAATCGAAAAATGCTGCCGCTTCTATAATATTTTTATGTCAATATTTTTATACCGAAGAAAGAATCAATCCAGCGGCGCATAGTCTTCCGCAAAATCCTTATACGCCCTTTCCCTGGCCTCTTTCTCCGTTTCCTCAATCTTTTCCGGTTCCGTCAGCAGAACGTGAAGCAGGATATCCTTCACTGCCTCTGCCTGGCCGGAAGAGACGGACCACTGTTCTTTGGCCCAGGTCTCCTCAAAGTGGGACCATACATAGATACGGCGGTAATAGGTCACGTTGTATGAGTATGTGTGAAGCCGTCTCAGGATTTCATTCTGCACGCTGTTTCTGTCCATTTTTCTTCTCCCTGCATGGTACAAACATTTGATTGATTTCCTACATTATACTACAAAAATGTATTAACTATCAACAGAAATATTCATTTTGGAGTGACGTGATGGATACTTTTATCAAGCAGCTTTTTCAGACATTGAGGGACAACGACTCCCATATTTCAGAATCCGCCCTAGCCCGTAAGCTGGGGATTCTCCAATACTCCCTTAACCGCTCCATTTCCAGCGGCAGTGTCAAACTCTCCGTATTCCTCAGGGCTTTGAGCCTCATGGGCTATACCCTGGAAATCAAGAAAGAAGGGAAAACGGTGGCTGCCATCCGGCCGGAAGACTACCCACCGACGGACAGGGAAAAGCAGGATAAATAATAAAAGGCGCCTTTTCACAGGGCGTTTTTTTGATATCTATAATGAAATCTTCTTTATAATCTACAATTAATTTTCCATTGTCAGGTTCTGTCATGATGGTGAGTATAATAAGGATAGAGGTATATTTTTAAAGGAGGCGGCTGTTATGATAGCGGACAGGGCAAGGGCCATGATGGCCATAACGGGCGGAGAGATTCCGGAGCTGGAGGTGCGGGGCGCTTTTTCCGGGGAGTGGAGAAATCTGCCGGAGCGGCGGATTTCTTTCCATTTCTATATGGGAGGGGATGAGGAAATCCTCAGTTACGGTGCGTTCTGCATGAAATGCGGACGTATGCCGGTGGTCAGGGGAGCCATTGATTTCTATCCCTGGCATCTCCTGGGCCTGGCGGCTTTTTTCTATGTGGCGGACAAGCAGGGCGGTGCGGGGCTCTGGTTTTATGACCCCGACTGCAGTTGCGACGTGGTCTATCTGGAACCGGTAGCGGGCACGGGAAAGATGGTGCTGACGGTGCGCAAGAACAGGCATTATGATAATCCCGACGAGAATGTGTGCCCGGTGAAGTTCCGGTGCCTGGTGGAGAGGGTGAGGTTCCTTCGTGATTTCCGGAAGGCCCTTTCGAAAAAGGTGAGTGATCCGGCTCTGGAGAAATGGATGGTCCCGCGGGTGAACGAGGCTTTCGCTGAGGGTCTGGACAGGGAAGAGAAGCTGGCCCGGGTAAGGAAGGCGGAAGAAATCGCGGCCGGCGCGGCGCCCTATGAAAATGATTCCGGAGAGATGGAGATGTATGAGGTTAAGATGAAGTATGATGAACTGGAATACTTGGCGGCGGCGCTTCGGGAGGTGAATGTCATCCGGCAGGATTCATGGGTGATGGGTGAGCCTCTGCCGGAGAGGAAGCTGGAGGAGTTTGTGAGATAGG
>NZ_CALGPS010000072.1 GCF_937959425.1 uncultured Dialister sp. | reverse complement strand
ATGGGAGGGCAGGCGGGGGACAATAGAAGGAAGAAATAGACTTTTTCCCAAACAATTACCCCGGATAATAAACACAAATTCACAAACTGTCTCACTTATGGTAAGATGGAAGAAAATTGTGTGAATTCCATTGAGAAAGCATTTCTTCAAGGAGCAAAAATATGAGTCGTAAGGATTGGAAGGCAGGAGCGGCTGTTTTGGCGGCTGCCATGTGTGCGGGGACTTTTTTTCTGACGGGCTGTGGAAGTTCGGTGCAGCCGCGGTCTTCTGCGGTCTCGGTGAAGGCTATGAAGGTTATCCAGCAGGACACTAAGGTGAACCATGATTATTCGGGACAGGTGAAGTCCATGGATGCGGTGGTGATTAAGCCGAAGGTGTCCGGGTCCATTACGGAGAAGTACTTCAAAAGCGGGGATATGGTGGAGAAGGGACAGGCGCTGTACAAGATCGATGACCGGCAGTATGAGTCGGCGGTGCTTTCGGCCCGTTCCAATGTGGATAAGGCACAGACGGCGCTGAATAATTCCATTATTGATCTGGGACGGTATCAGCGGCTTCTTTCTTCCGGCGCCATTGCGGAGCAGACGGTGACTACCCAGGAGGCGACGGTGGCTTCGAATCAGTCCAGTTACGATGATGCCAATGCGCTTCTTCAGAAGGCTGAGGAGAATCTGGACGATACAGTGATTCGTGCGCCTATTTCCGGCAAGCTTTCGGTGGATGACGTAGGTGTGGGCACCTATGCCACTGCAGGAAATACGTCTCTTGTGTCTGTCGGCTCCATCAATCCTATTTATGTGCAGTTTTCTATCAGTGAAAATGAATACTTGAATTTCCGTACCGGCGGGAAGCCGGATAACGGCGGGGAGAGGCTGGGGCCTCCCGAGGCTTCTCTCACCCTGAGCAACGGGGAGAAGTACGGAGAGGTTTCCACCAGTTATCTGGCGGACCGGGAATTGTCTGAAAGTACGGGCACTCTTACCATGAAGGCTGTTTTTGATAACGCCGACGGCGTGTTGCTTCCTGGCATGTTTGCCCGGGTGACCATCGAAGGGCGGCCTTTGAAGGATGCCATTCTGGTTCCTCAGCGGGCGGTGCAGCAGGTGCTGGACAAGTCCTTTGTCATCGTGGTGGGAGCAGACAATAAGTCCGTTTCCAAGATGGTCACCCTGGGAGACCAGGTAGGCAGCTATTATGTGGTGAAGAGCGGCCTTACGAAGGATGACAATGTGGTGGTGGAAGGGCTCACGAACCTGAAGGAAGGACAGGAGCTGAAGGTGACGGAAACGAATGCCGATGAGCTGGGTCTTTCCATGACGTCTTCCGATACTTCTTCCTCCCAGACTGCGGTAACGGCGCAGTAAGGAGGCTCCCATGTCAAAATTCTTTATAAGGCGGCCTATCTTTGCCATCGTCATATCCATTATCATCGTGCTTCTAGGCACCATTTCCCTCCTGTCCCTGCCCATTGCCCAGTATCCCCAGATTTCCCCGCCTACCATCAGTTTGAGCGCAAACTACACCGGCGCCAATGCCACTATTGTGAACCAGACGGTAGCCCAGGTGATTGAAGAGCAACTGAACGGGTTGGAGAATATGTCCTACATGTCATCCACCTCCAGCAACGACGGCTCCTACAGTTTGTCCATCGTCTTCGACCTTGCCAGCGACGGCGATACGGACTCTGTGAACGTGCAGAACAGTGCGAATCTGGCCAAGAACAGCCTCCCCAGCGACGTGCAGACTACAGGGCTTACGGTACGCAAGTCCTCCGGCGACATGGTGCTCATGGCCAACCTCTATTCGCCGAACGGCACCTATGACCAGGCCTTTTTGAAAAACTACGCCGACATTTACCTCCTGGACAAAATCCAGCGCATCGACGGCGTGGGCAACGTGAATACCTTCGGTTCCAGCTATGCCATGCGGGTGTGGCTGAATCCGGATAAGCTGGCTGAAAGAAATCTGACGGTGGCAGATGTGATTTCCGCTATCAAAGAACAGAACGTGTCCGCTCCTGCCGGCACCATCGGCGGCCAGCCGGCGCCGGCCATCCAGGAAAAGCAGTACAGCGCCAAGGTGGAAGGCCGTCTCACCACGCCGGAGCAGTTTGGAAATATTATCCTGAAATCCGCTTCCAACGGCCAGTTCGTGTACCTGAAGGACGTAGCCAAAATCCAGACAGGCACCCAGAACGAAAGCAGCAACTCCAAAATCAACGGCAAGACCGGTATTGGCTTCGGCGTACAGCTTACCAATGACGCCAACGCCCTGGACACCATCAGCCAGGTGAAGCAGGTGCTTGAGCAGGCGAAGGACAGTTTCCCGCCGGACCTTGACTACATCATCGTCATGGATAACACCAGCTTCATCAATGCATCCATCAGCGAAGTGAAGGACACCTTCGTCGAATCCCTGCTGCTGGTTATCCTGGTGGTATTTGTCTTCCTGCAGAAATGGCGCACCACCCTTATCCCTGTACTGGCGGTGCCCGTTTCCATCGTGGGTACCTTTGCCACCTTCATCATCCTTGATTTTACCATCAATACTCTTACCCTCTTCGCCATGGTGCTGGCCATCGGCCTTGTGGTGGACGACGCCATCGTGGTCATCGAAAACGTGGAAGAGCACATGGCTAAAGACGGCCTATCCGCCAGGGAAGCTACGGAAAAGGCCATGGGCGAAGTGCAGGGGCCGATCATTGCCACCACCGCCGTGCTGGCCTCCATCTTCATCCCCGTAGCCTTCATCGGCGGCGTTACCGGCGTGCTCTACAAACAGTTCGCCATTACCATCACCGTATCCGTGGCCATTTCCGCCTTCGTAGCTTTGACTTTGACTCCTGCCCTCTGCGGCCTTCTCCTCAAGGCCGACGACAAGGGCATCCAGGGCGGGCCTCTGGGCTTGTTCTTCCGGAAATTCAACAGCGCCTTCGACTCCTGGCGGGAGAAATACACCGGCCGCGTGGGCTGGATGATTCACCACCTGAAATATGCGGCGGTATTCCTCATCCTTGTGACAGGCCTCATGGGCGTCTTCTACAAAATGCTGCCCACCACCTTCGTGCCGGAGGAAGACCAGGGATTCTTCATGGCCAGCATTACCATGCCTGAAGGCACATCCCTCAACCAGACCGTAAAGACAGTGGACGCCATTGCCAATGAAACGAAGCAGATTCCCGGGGTGAAGGACATTATGACCCATTCCGGCGGCTCTACCTCCAACTCCGGCAACGTGTACGTTTCCCTGGACAACTGGGATGATAGAACTTCCGCCGACCTCAGCGTGAACTCCATTATTGCCAAATTCAACAAAACCGTGGCGCCCCTCCATCCGGAAGCCCGGGTGGCCGCCTTCAATACCCCCGCCCTTCCCGGCCTGGGCATGGAAGGAGGCTGGACCATGCAGCTCCAGGATAACGTAGGCCTGACGGATACGGAACTGGGCAATGTGGCCGACCAGGTGGTGGCTGCCTGCAGCGCAAGGCCGGAACTCTCCGGCGTCCGCACCAGCTACGCCACCAACACCCCCAGCGTCCAGTATGCCGTAGACCGTGAAAAAATCAAAAACCTGGGCATCAGCCTCTCCGACGTATTCACCGCCCTCCAGGCCAACTTCGGCGGCTCCCAGGTCAACGATTTCAACCAGTTCGGCCGCTCCTACAAAGTCATCGTGCAGGCGGATACCTCGTACCGCTCCCAGGCGGACAGCTTGAAATTTATTTCCGTGAAATCGTCCTCCGGAAAGATGGTGCCTCTGGATACCCTCCTCACCAGCTCCATCACCACCGGCCCGTCTTCCATTACCCGCTTTAACGGCGTAAGAAGCGTCACCATCCAGGGCAGCGCCGCCAACGGCTACAGCTCCGGTGAAGCCATGAAAGCCGCCGAAGAAGCGGCCAAGAGCGTCATGCCTTCAGGCTTCACCATCGAATGGTCCGGCCAGAGCCGCGAAGAAAGCACCTCCTCCAACTCCACCATGAAAGTTCTTATCATGGCCCTCGTCTTCGCCTTCCTCTGCCTGGCAGCCCTCTACGAAAGCTGGTCCATGCCCTTCGCCGTCCTCTTCACCGTACCCACCGGCATATTCGGCGCCGTATTCTCCGAATACATCATCCGCACCATCACCACCATGCTGGGCGGAAACGCCACAGGCTTTTTGAACAGCGTGTATATGCAGATCGGCATTATCATGATCATCGGCCTGGCCGCCAAGAATGCCATCCTCATTGTGGAATTTGCCAAAGAACGGGTGGATAAGGGCATGAATCCCATGGAAGCGGTGGTCATCGCCTCCAAACTCCGCCTCCGTCCTATCCTCATGACCGCCTTCACCGCCATCATCGGCTGCCTCCCCCTGGCTCTCGCCACCGGCGCCGGCGCCGGTGCCCGCTGCGGCATGGGCGTGGCAGTGGTTGGCGGAATGACCTTCGCCACCATCTGCGGCCTTTTCCTCATCCCTGCCTTCTACATCATCTCCGAATATATGGCCAGATACTTCAGGAAAGTGACGGGATTTAAAGGAATTAAGTTTAGATACCGCATGCTGAGGAGGTAGCCGGGAAGCGGCTGAGATCGGGATCGGGGCCGCCTGGCGGCGCAGTGGCTTGTGGCTTGTAGCTGGTGGCTGGGTAAACAATACAACCGGGCTGTCGCCCGTGGGAAAACAGGCCAAACTCGCATCGCTCGTTGGAAAACCATACAACCGCCCTTCGGGCGTGGGAAATGCGGCCCCCCTTTGGTGGCTGCGCCACCACTTTTCCCCCGCAGGCGGGGGCACAACAACCCGTGCTTTATTTAGAGCAACTTTTGATGGTAATGCTTCGCGAAGCTTTATTGTCCACTGTGCACATCCTGCATAGGATGTGCAAGTCGGGCGAAGTAAGGCGCCTAGCCTGCCCATAAGGGCGCTTTCCTTTTGTCGCCCGACCGATACAGCGGGGTGGCAAGGGAACTGGATTTGTAGGGGAACGCAGTGACCCGAAAATCCAGTGACACGCTTCCCAACGGGGCAAAGGTGGTGCCGTAAGGCACCAAAGGGGGAAAGGCCGCCAAAGGCGGCCAATTCAGCAGAATGTATAGCGAGACTTAAGCAGCAGGAGGGAAAATCCCGTAACGCCTTGCGCCCCCTTTAGGGGTGGCAAGCGAACGAAATTTGTAGGGAGCCATAGGCGACTGAAAATTTCGTGAGACGCTTTCCCGTGGAGAGAGGGCCACGGAGTGGCGTGGGGGTGTACGATGTGGCAAGTTGAAATGATACTCTATGCTGAACTAACTGCCCCAAGGCAGCCCTTCTTTTAGGAAATTTCTCGGCTCCGTTTCATTGGCTCCATGAAACTATGTGATTTATATCGGCTTGTACCTCCGCTCGAAATGACGGGGGAAGCACTTGTGACACAAATGCAGATCCCGTAACGCTGACTTCATAATCATTGCCGTGCAGCGGCAATCCACAACCCTCGCAGCCGATAGGCTGCGTCAAACCTAAGAACCCGACCGCCACAGGCCGGTCAAACTTAAGGACCTTCCCACTCACAACCTGCGGGCCCTGCGGGCCCACCCCCTTTGGTGCTGACGCACCACCTTCCCCCCGCAGGTGGGGGACAATAAGATGAGGGGCCGCAGGCGGTGGGACAACAAACCTTTTTCAAACAAGGACCCTGATACCATGACCTTTCATTCTCCGGAGAAAAAAGCCCGTCTTATGCTTTGGACCACCGCCCTTATCTGGGGCGGTGGTTTTGTGGCGGGGAAAATGGCCCTGACCGGCCTTTCTCCCTGGGGAGTGCTTTTCTGGCGCTTTGGGCTGGTGGCTCTTTTATTTCTTCCCTTCTTTTACCGGAGAATCCTCCGGGCAGGGAGGGGACTTTTTGTCTTCGGCGCCCTGTCAGGCGTCCTTCTGGCTCTGGCGCTGTCGGTGCAGCTCTGGGGACTTTCCTATACCACCAGCGCCCGGCAGTCTTTCCTTTTTACCACCTATGTGGCCTGGACGCCCTTTGTGAGCTGGATTCTTTTGCGGAAGCGGCCGGAGCGGCGGTCCTTCGTGGCAGGTTTCCTGGCCCTCTCGGGCATCGGGCTCATTGCGGCAAAGGGGGAGGGGGACATCCGGCTGGGGGACTGGATTACCCTTGTTTCATCGGTGCTCTTCACCCTGCAGATCGTATTTGTAGGGAAATACATGAAAAAGGACATGGACATTTTTGCCTTCTCCTTCATCCAGTTCTCCGCCGCCGCCATCCTGTCCCTTGTGCTTCTTCTGTTTCAGGGAGGAAATGTGATTTCCTTCGGTACCGAATGCGTGGAAGGAGTGCTCTTTCTGGGCATCCTCAACACCGCCGCCGCCTTCACCCTGCAGAACGGGGCCCAGAAATACCTGCCCGACGTGACGGTGTCCCTCATCAGCAGCATGGAGTCCGTATTCGGCTTCCTCTTCTCCTGCCTCTACTATGGAAATCCCGTCACCCTCTCGTTCCTGGCAGGAGGGGCGCTCTGTTTTGCGGCTATAGTGGTGAATGGGGTGAGAAATAAGAAGATAGACGATAGACGATAGACGATAGATGATAGACGATAGATGATAGAAGATTAGATGTTCTGCCGTGTGGCTGAGGTCGGGGTCGGGGTCGGGATCGGGGGCGCCTGACGGCGCAGTGGCTGGTGGCTGGTAGCTGGTGGGCTGATAAAACCTTTAAGACCGGGCTATCGCCCGTGGAAAAACAGGCCAAACTCGCTTCGCTCGGGGGAAAACAAGCCAACCGCCCTTCGGGCGAAGGAAAAGCGGCCCCCCCTTTGGTGGCGCCAGCCACCACCTTTCCCCCGCTAAAGCGGGGGAACTATGGGTTCTCAGCATTGTGCCACATGACACCACA
>NZ_CALGPS010000071.1 GCF_937959425.1 uncultured Dialister sp. | reverse complement strand
GACTTTCACCAGACTATACTATACACGCCGAACTGGCGCACAACCTAAGAACCCTTGCGTCCGTAAGGGCGCATTAAACTTCAGGCCCGCCAGGGCCTGTCGAACTTCCCCTCTGAACCCTCTGAACCAGCCCGCCCCCGGCGGGGAACCTTCTGAACCCGGGGGCCGCAAAACGGCCCCTTTTCCCTTGACTTACTAATTTCCTCATGCTAGAATATACTAAACTTATATCAAGACAATGACCGGAATCAGGCTGGGGAATCTTCCAAGAGAGGCAGCGGATGGTGCGAGCTGCTGAAGCGAACGAGCCGCGTCACCCGGGAGTCCTTCTCCGAGTCCATGACCAGGAGCAAGCGGCGGCGCCGTTACAGCCCAATCGAGTATTAGACAAGGTGGTACCTCACGCATTTGTGCCCTGTCGGATTTTTTCCGGCAGGGCTTTTTTGATCCCCGCCGGCAGTGAGTTTTCTTTCAAAGGAGTGTATGTCATGAAGAAATCAGCCAATTCCCTCATCCCCATCGGGCTCATGCTCTTTGCCCTATTCTTCGGCGCCGGCAACCTGATATTTCCCGTATTCATGGGGCAGAATTCCGGCGTCAATACCATTCCCGCCACCATCGGTTTCCTCATTACCGGCGTAGGCCTTCCCATTCTGGGGGTGGCTGCCATCGGCTACTCCGGCAGCGACCTGCAGGCCCTGGCCTCCCGGATCCATCCGAAATACGCCATTTTCTTCACCGTGGCTTTGTACCTCACCATCGGACCGGCCTTTGCCATCCCCCGTACCGCCACCACCTCTTTTGAAATCGCTGTGGCCCCTTTCTTTGGAAGCGCCATGAAATCCATGGCCCTCTACGTTTTCTGCTTCCTTTTCTTCGTCGTCTCCTGGTGGCTTTCCGTAAGCCCCAATAAACTGGTGAGCCGTATCGGCAAAGTCATTACGCCGGTACTTCTCCTCTTCCTGGCCCTCCTCTTCATTGCTTCCACCGTCCATCCCATGGGCCCCTGGCAGCCTGCGGCCGACGGCTATCGGGACACCCTGAAAGCACTGACCCAGGGATTTCTGGACGGCTACGGCACCATGGACGCCCTGGCTGCCTTTGTATTCGGCATTATCGTAGTCAATTCCGTCCGCCAGTACGGCGCGGAAACCAATGAAGAAGTGGCCCTGTCCACCCTGAAAAGCGGCCTTATCGCCGGCGCCTGCCTGGGCATCATTTACATCTTCCTCTGCGTCCTGGGTGCCAGCTCCGTCACCGAACTGGGCATGCAGGAAAACGGCGCCGGTGTACTGGTAGGCTCTGCCCGCTACTACTTCGGCTCCTACGGCCGTATCATCATGGGGGTCATCGTACTCCTGGCCTGCCTCACCACCAGCGTGGGACTCATCACCGCCTGCGGCGAATACTTCTCCCGCCTCATTCCCTCCCTTTCCTACACCATGTGGGTATCGGCCTTCTCCATCGTTTCCTTCTTCGTCGCCCTCTTCGGACTCACCACCATTATCAAAGCCGCCATTCCGGTGCTCATGTTCCTCTACCCCCTCACCATTTCCCTGGTAATCCTTACCTTCACCCATTCCCTCTACGGCGGCTACCGCAGCGTCTACCGCGCCGCCACCTTCTTCACCCTCATCCCTTCCCTCTATGACGGCCTCCACACCGCCGGCCTTCCCCTGGGAAGCCTGGACACCCTCATGGCCTCCCTGCCCCTGGCAGGCTACGGCCTCTCCTGGGTCTCCTTCTGCATTGCCGGACTCATCATCGGCATCCTCCTCTCCAGAGTGGATTCTGCCAAAGCGGTGAAAGAATAGGAAATGGAAATCAAAAAAGCTCCCTGCTGTGGGAGCTTTTTTGGTATAAAGGGTTCCTAAGATTGACCGGCCTTTAGCCGGAAGGTTCTTAGGTTTGACGGCGCCTGCGGCGCCGAGGGTTGTGGAGGCGCCCTATGGGCGCAATATAAAGTCAGCGTTACGGGTCTTGCCTTTGTGTCATCGGTGCCCCCGTCATTTCGAGCGATAGGAAGCACCGGTATGAATCACATTTTCGTGGAGCCAGTGAAACGGAGCCGAGAAATCTCCCTCCCAGAAGGCTGCTTGTCGGCAGTCACACCAGCATAGAGTATCATTTCGCCGCTTACCCTCCTACACCCTTTGCCACTACGTGGCGTTCCCCTCAAGGGTAATGCCATTAAGCTAAGAATTTCATAGATTTTTTCAAACCGCAAGCTCTT
>NZ_CALGPS010000070.1 GCF_937959425.1 uncultured Dialister sp. | reverse complement strand
AGGCGCTTTCCTTTGGGCCGCCCGACCGAACTTAGCGGGGGAAAGGTGGTGGCGCCAGCCACCAAAGGGGGGCGCTTTTCCATCGCCCGCCAGAGCGGTTGTTTGGTTTTATCATAATGGCGTCCCTTCATTTCCAAAGGGCGCCTACCAAGGCCGAAAGCCGGAAGCCGACAGTGGCCGCAGGCCCCGATTCCGACCCCCATCTCCCTACAGCAGTTTTTCTTCTATGGTCTTTGCCACGCCATCTTCTTCGTTGGAAGGGCAGATGGCCCGAGCTGCTTTTTTAGCCACTTCGTCGGCGTTGCTGACGGCATAGGAACGGCCGGCCATTTGAAGGAGGGGCACGTCGTTTTCCGTATTTCCAAAGGCCATGACTTCTTCCGGCGTGATACCTTTTTTATCACAGAGGAAGCGGACTGCTACCGCTTTATTGATGCCCTTTTTGTGGACATCCACGAAGTCATCCCCCGGGAAGACCACATCCACCTGGTCTTTGAATTTTTCTTCCACCGCCTGCCGGATGGCCAGTCTTTTTTCCAGAGAGGGGTCTGCAAAGACGATGCGGGTTACAAGTTGATCAGGGTGGTAGAATTTTTCCCCTATGTACACCGGCTTCTTGGAGCGGTATTTCTGGTATTTTTCTTCCGTGCCGTTAGGCTTGTCCATGTAAATCATATCATCCATGAAGGAGGTGGCATTCCATCCCCTTCTTTTGGATTCCAGAAGGATTTCCGAAGCCAGGTCCGGAGAAAGACCGTCCTGCCGGACCGGCTCTCCTGTTTCACTCATCATGATCCAGGCTCCTGTGTAGCAGATGAGAGGCACGTTGCCCAGCTTAAGGGTTTCCGCCTTTTTCCGGGCGGAGTCCCACATGCGGCCTGTGGCCACCACGATTTCATAGCCCCTGGATTGGGCCTTTCGGATAACATTTCTGGAATAGTCGGAAATGGTCATATCATCATGAAGCAGTGTGCCATCCAGGTCGATGGCAATCAATCGAATCGACATAAGAAACTCCTTTCATCAGGACTGCCTGTTTTTTCTATGAAATCCCGCAAGAAGCACGGGACTGGGAATCTGGGAAAGAAAGACACCTGCAGTCATGGCAATGACGCCGATGGTCTGCCGGAGGGTAAAGGATTCATTCAGGAAAAGAATGCCGGAAATCCCGCCGAATACCATTTCCATACTGAGGATCATGGACGCTTCCGTAGGAGGCATGTACTTCTGCCCCACCGCCTGCAGGGTGTAAGCCACGCTGGTGGAGAGGATGCCCGTGTAGAGAATGGGCCATGCCGCCCCCTGAAGGCCCGCCAGGGTGGGCGTTTCAAAAAGAAAAGCCAGAAGAAGGTTCAGAAGCCCCGTCACCATGAACTGCCCCGCCGACAGAAGCACCGGCGAAAACCGCTGAGTCAGGTAGTTCAGCATATGAATCTGCAGGGTGAAGGCCATGGCACAGATCAGCATAAGCCCGTCACCGTAGCTGATGGTCAGATCCTCCGTAATGGAAATGAAATAGACCCCCGTCATGGCAAGAATGGCGCCGATGAGATGATTCCGAAGCAGCGGCTGCCCCAGGAAAAGGCCGGCTATGGGCACCATGAGAAGGTAATTGGCGGTGAGGAAACTGGCCTTGGAGGCTGTGGTGTACTGCAGCCCCACCTGCTGCAGCGTAGCCCCCAGAAAGAGAGGAATGCCCACCATAAGAAAAGCCGCCCACAGGGGAATGGACGTGGAAACCGGACTTTTTTCCTCTTTGTGGAAATAGAGAAATGGAAGCAGCGCCAGGGACCCGATGACGAAACGGACACCGTTAAACGTAAAAGGCCCCACCGTATCCATGCCCACCACCTGGGCCACAAAGGCAAAACCCCAGATAAGGGCCGCCGACAGCAAAAGCAGACGATATTTCATAACCATGCTCCTTAAGGTATAATAGAGAAAGCTTTTCTTATTATATCAGATTCACCGCCTATGAAAGGAGAACAGAATGAAAGAAATCGTTATCGCCCAGCCCCTGGGCGTTCCGGAAGAAACGCTCCAAAACCTCTTTGCCCCCCTCACCGGTCAGGGATACCACCTTACCCTCTGGGACAAACTCCCCGAAAACCAGGAAGATTTAGGAAATCGGATTTCCAAAGCAGACCTGGCGGTCATTGCCAACTACCCTTTGAAAAAAGAAGCACTGGAAAAAGCATCCTCCCTCAAATACCTCTGCATCGCCTTCACCGGCGTAGACCACGTGGACATCGAAACCTGCCGTGAAAAAAACATCGCCATCTCCAACTGCGCCGGCTACTCCACCCAATCCGTAGCCGAACTGGCCATAGGCATGATCCTTTCCCTCTACCGGAAACTAGCGGAAGGAGCCGCTGCCGCCCATCACGGAAAAACAGGAGCCGGCCTTCGGGGTATCGAAATCAAAGACCGCACCGTAGGCATCATCGGCACCGGCGCCATCGGGTACCGCACCGCCCAGCTGGCAAAAGCCTTCGGCGCCAGAGTCTTGGGCTATAACCGCTCCCATAACCATGACGACATCACCTATACCGACCTGGATACGCTTCTTAAGACCAGCGACATCATCACCATCCACCTTCCCCTTACCGCTGAAACGAAACACTTCATGGACAGAGAAAAACTCTCCCTCATGAAAAAAGACGCCATCCTCATTAACACCGCCAGAGGCGGCGTCGTAGATAACAAAGCCCTGGCACAGGCCCTGAAGGAAGGGAAAATCGCCGGCGCCGGCATCGACGTATTCGACATGGAGCCGCCTCTCCCGGACGACTATCCCCTCCTTACCGCTCCCAATACCGTTCTTACCCCTCACGTGGGATTTGATACGGAAGAAGCCATGAAAAGGAGAGCCGCCATCGTGGCAGACAACGTGGTCAGCTATGTGGACGGGAAACAGAAAAATGTAATATGCTGAAGCAGAAAAAGACCGCGGACGCGGTCTTTTTTGCGGGTTAACGGCCCTTATGGGCCGAGGTTTGATGGGCCTCTCGGCCCAAAGGTTCTTAGGTTTGACACAGCCTGCGGCTGTGAGGGTTGTGGTATCGCCTGCGGCGATGAGTATATAGTCAGCGTTACGAAATTTGCGCTTGTGTCTCCAGTGCTGCATAACGGAGTGCGTTAGCCCCCTTCCTCTGGAAGGGGGGCGCCGTCAGGCAACGGAGGATAGCGGCCTTTCGCAGAAAGGCCGAGGCCCCGCAGGGGCCTAATATGAGGCATTCGTGAAAATCCGCCTTACGGCGGCGCCTTTGCTACGCAAAGTCCTATCCTCAGCCCTATCGGGCAGCTCCTTCCAGAGGAAGGAGCCTAACATTACGTTCTTACCTCTTGTGTCACCAGTGCTGCATGACGAAGTGCCTGAGCCCCTTCCTTTGGAAGGCAGGTAGTAAATACCAGTCGGCGGGAAGGTGCCCGGCGTTACTCCTCCCCCACGCAAAAAACTCCCTGCCCCTCCCGAAGAGGGGTACCGAGGCCCCTTCGGAAGTGGAGGAAGTTTTTCTATGATGTTCAGCCGGCTGAGGAGAAGCATTCCCTTTACCGGCCATCCTGCATTCCATGGATACGCGCAGGCAGGACGTGCGACCGTTCTCAGGCTCTATGCTTCTCTGCATACATAGTACGGAAGAGAGGACATCTGTCTCTTTCCAATCATTCCTTTGGCTACAGCTTGTCACAGAGAACCAGCAGGGATTCCAGCTTTTCCACAATGCGGTGCTGTTCGGCTAGAGGGGGAAGGGGGACTATCGTCTGACTAACCTTATCAGAATTTAAATTTTTAACTACTGCTCCTGCAGCCTTAACTACAAATTGAAATCGAATAAACGGCGTACAAAGCAAATAATATAAAAAATCTCGATAATAAGTAGATTCATAATCGAAAAGTACTAACCAACCATCATGTATGCACCCGTTAATATTTAAAATATAAGGATGTCCAAAGCTCATGGAGTTCGTAAGCAAAAGATCACCTTTGTGAACAAATCGACTTTTAACTACTCCTTCTTTTATAATTTTCTGAGCGGTGCTATTTATATACTTTCCGGTCTTATCAGTATCACCAATTTTTATCCAATTTATTCCTTCAATATTTTCTGTTAAAAAGGACTTTATTGGACGTGGAGACCCCCCTCGTGCAACATTACAAACCTCCCCCAGCCTCACCCATTCCCAGCTGTCCGGAATGTCAAAGGGCTTTTCTTCTTCCCTCACCGCCAGAAGGGGCTTTGTTTTTTTCAGCTTTCCTTCTTTCACCAGCTTTGCCTTTTCTTTCCGGATTTCCTTGAGGAGCTCCGCCGCCGTTCCTTCTTCTTTTTTCTGGGACACCAGTTTCCCTTCCATGGCCTGCTGGAGGAGACTCTTTTTCAGGTCCCCCGGGAATTTCCGGTTCAGTTCGTCCAGCTCCTCCGCCGCCTGGCCGTAGGCATCCACCAAAGGTTTCAGGTTTTCCAGCTTGTCCACAATGCGATGCTGTTCAGAAAGAGGCGGAAGCGGAATTATTGTTTTTCCGAATTCTGCCCCTGAGATTTCTTTAAACGTTGTCCCCGATGCCCTATTTTCTATATCTTTTGTAAAGGACTGAAGGCAATAATACAAATAATCAGCAATATTTTTATTCAAGAGAACGACCGATTTAAAACCCTGATTTGTACAAATAGGATTAGCCGCTATAGCTATATATCCAATCGGTGCACGACTGGAAAACAGTACTGTCCCCTTCGGAAGTAAACGTGCCGATGATTTTTCCAAGCCAAGTTTTGTAATATTGCGATTCCCATGACTGGCATACTTCCCTTTAATATTTTTCATATCTGCCGGTGTTATCCATGGAATATCTCCGTCCCAATATTCCAAATTTCCCGTTTTAGGCGTACCGCCACCAATAATTATCCCAATATCCCTCAGCCTCACCCATTCCCAGCTGTCCGGAATGTCAAAGGGCTTTTCTTCTTCCCTCACCGCCGGAAGGGGCTTTGCTTTTTTCAGTTTCCCTTCTTTTACCAATTTTGCTCTTTCTTTCCGGATTTCTTTGAGAAGCTCCGCCGCCGTTCCCTCTTCTTTTCTCTGGGGTACCAGTTTCCCTTCCATGGCTTTCTGGAGGATGCTGCCCCACAGTTCTTTTCCGGTCATCAGGGTTCCCCCATTTCTTTTTCTATGTCCGCCAGTATGGTGTCGATTTTCTCATTCAGGTCTTTTCTTTTCTGCTGGTAGGCGGCCATGAGTTCATGGGGCGGGAGGATTTCTTCTTCCTCATGGGGAAAGCCGCAGAGGTCCAGGTTATACCCATTCGTTTCGATTTCTTCGGCACTGAAGCATTTTGCCTTGGGCCAGCCCTCTTCCGTGATTTCTTCCCTGTGGTCCCACCAGGAGATGACAGGGGCAAAGTGGGAGCGCTGCATGGGCTTTGTTTTGGAGAAGTGCTTGTATCCTTCCGGCATATCGAGACGGTAAATCCATGTTTTCTTCGTGGGGCCGGTGTGGTCGAAGAAGAGGATGTTGGTGGTAATGCTTGTATAGGGCGCAAAGACGCTCGCCGGCAGACGGATGATGGTGTGCAGGTTGAATTCCTTCATCAGTTTTCTCTTAATGTTGGCCTTCGTATTATCCGTGCCGAAGAGGAAGCCGTCGGGCTGGATGACGGCGGCCCGTCCCCCTTCTTTCAAACGGTACATCATGACGGACATGAAAAGGTCTGCAGTCTCGCTGTCCGCCAGATCCGCCGGAAAGTGTTTCTGCACGTCCGCTTTTTCATTGCCGCCGTAAGGCGGATTCATGAGAATCACGTCGAATCTGTCCCTGTCCGTGTAGTCCAGCACGTCCTTCATGAGGCTGTTGCCGTAGGTGATGTGGGGTTCGTCAATGTCGTGGAGCAGCATATTGGTAATGCAGAGCTGGTAAGGGAATGGTTTCTTTTCCACGCCGTAAATGGAGTCATTGTATGTTTTCTGGTCTTCCGGCGTCTGTATCTGGGGCGCCAGCCCTTTAAGCCAGCTGGTCAAAAATCCGCCGGTGCCGCAGGCAAAGTCCGCCATCCGTTCTCCCAGCTTTGGGTGAATCATTTCCGCCATGAAGTCGGTCACTGCCCTTGGGGTATAGAATTCCCCCGCAGAACCGGCGGACTGGAGGTCCTTCAGAATGGTTTCGTAAATGTCTCCCAGGGCATGGATATTGTCATAGCTGGAGAGGTCGATGGCATCGATGGTATTCACCACCTGCCTAAGAAGCACGCCGTCTTTCATGTACTGGTTGGCGTCTTCAAAGACCGTTTTCACAATGGTTTTCTTCTGGGGCATATCCGGTGTCACCGGCAGGTCCTTCAGCACCCGGAACATACCATTCACAAAGTCCAGCAGGTCTTCGCCGGTCCGGGCTGTTCCCTTTCCGTCGTCTACGGCCCAGTTTTCCCAGCGGTAGGGTGCGGGAATGACGGATTCATAGCCTTCGTCCATTTCCCAGTCCTCTTCCTTGGCTGCATAGACTTTCAGGAAAAGAATCCATGCTATCTGTTCAATGCGCTGGGCATCACCATTGATACCGCTGTCCATACGCATAATATCTCTCAGCCTTTTCACCAGACCGTTCAGGTTTGCTGCCATTTATCCAACATCCTTTTCATAGAGTTCTTTTTTCAGTTCGCGAATGGCTTCAAAGAAGCCGTTCCTGCCGCCGAAGAGGCGGGCTATACCGGCAGGGGTGCCGTATTTCCGGAATTCCTTCATTTTCAGGATTTCCGGCTTTTCGATTTCCTTGATGCCCAGATTCATGTATTTATCCAGCAGGATATCCAGCACTTCCCTGGCGGCGCCGCCGTAGCGGTGGAAAATGTCTTTCTTCTTTACCTGCTCCGCCCGCTCTCTTCTTGTGAGCGGTTTCTGCCCGTAGGCAATGTGGCAGATGAAATCGAAGTCGTCCACGTCTTCCATGTGCTGGCTCTTTTTCAGCTTGTCCAGGTCGATGCCCTGCTTGGCCAGGATATCGGCAATCACCTTTTTCTTATCTTCCCTGTTCCATGTGCTGATGAAGGTGGACAGGCTGCCGAAGGTGCCCTGCACGTTTTCTTTCGTATAGTCGATGATATCTTCCTGTCTCAGCAGTTTTCCGTCGCTGTCATAGATGGAAATGGTGCGATTCAGCACATACACCCGGCAGCCGTCAGGGCGGATGACAGGAAGGCTTTTCGGTTTATCGTCATCATCGTCGTCATTCCCCTCACCGCCATAGGGCGCTTTCTTTTCCCCTATGCCCGGTTTCCCTTTTCTGCCGAAATGGGGGTCCTGCTCCACCGGACCATCCCAGTCGGGGTCTGCAAAGAGGCGCGTCACATCCCTGAAATCCATGATGACGAAGCTGTACTTTCCATCCTCCGTGCGGAGCCTGGTGCCCCGCCCCACAATCTGCTTGAAAAGGGGCATGGAGGCAATATTTCTGTCCAATGCGATGAGTTTCACCATCTTGCAGTCCACGCCGGTGGAGAGAAGCTCCGAGGTGGTAGCTATGACGGGATACCGGGAGCTCACGGAAATGAAGTACTGCAGCTTTTTCTTGCCGTAGTCGTCACTGCCGGTTATCCGCACCACATAGTCCGGATTTTCCCTCATACGGAGGGGATTGGCCTTGGCCAGGGCCGCCCGCATCCGTTCCGCCGCCGCTTCGGTTTCACAGAAAACGATGGTTTTCTGGTAGGGGCCCGTGGCTTCCAGATAGTCCGTAATCTGCCTTGCCACTTCTCTGGTCCTGTCTTCAATAACTATATTTCTATCGTAGTCCAGATTGTTGTAAATGCGGTCTTCCACCGGATTTCCAAAGGCATCCAGCTGTCCTTTCGCAGGCCGCCAGCCATCGCCTATATTGGTATGTACATTAATGACCCGGAAGGGCGCCAGGAAACCGTCTTCTATGCCCTGCTTCAGGCTGTAGATATACACCGGTTCCCCGAAGTAGTCGGTGCTGGAAACATAGGCCGTTTCCTTGGGCGTAGCAGTCATGCCTATCTGCACTGCCTTGTCAAAATAGGCCAGCACCCGCCGCCACCGGCTTTCTTCCTTGGCAGAACCACGATGACATTCGTCCACAATGACTAAATCAAAGAAATCGGGGTCGAAGAGCTCGCGAAAATGCTCTGTCTCATCATTTCCTACCATCTGCTGGTACAGGGCGAAATAGATTTCATAGGAAGTCAAAGTCCCCCGCTCATCTTTGGCAAAGTTCACCTTGTGAATCACCTTTTCCAAAGGGGCAAAATCCTGCTGGATAGACTGGTCCACCAATATATTCCGGTCCGCCAGATAGAGCACTTTCTTCACCAGACCGCTTTTTCTAAGGCGCCACACCGTTTGGAAAGCGGTGTAGGTCTTGCCGGTGCCCGTGGCCATGACAAGAAGGATTCTCTTCTGTCCTCTGGCAATGGCATCCATGGTGCGGTCCACCGCCACCTGCTGATAATAGCGGGGTGCATAGGTATTGGCAGACACATAATAGGGCTGTGTCAGCGCTTTCAGCTCATCCTCCGTCATGGACGATTCCCGCACATACCGCTCCATCAGTTCCTTCTCCGACGGAAAGGCATCCAAAGTGAGCGTCCTTTCTACGCCGGTAAAGAAATCATACTCCTCAAATCCATCGCCATTGGAACTGTAAGCAAATTTCACATCCATCATAAGGCAGTATTCCTTGGCCTGCTGCAGGCCAAAGGAAAGGGAGCGCTGATTGTCCTTGGCCTCCACAATGGCCAGCGGATATACCCCGTCCTTGTAGAGCACATAGTCTGCCCGCTTCGGCTTCTCCCGCACCGCCAAATTTCCCCTGATATTCACTCTGCCGTCGGTAATGGTCTTTTCCATGCGGATATGCTGTTTATCCCAACCTGCTTCGATGGCCGGCGTGATAAACCAGTTCTTGATATCCTCTTCGCTAAGACTTTTCTTATCCATGGTTTCACCTGCGTGTCATTGGGAATGATGAAAACGAGCTGTGGTCAAATAGGTATTCTTAATCTATATAGTACCATATTAGAAGAAAAAGGGCAGTAATTTCCGAATTCGATTCAGAAATCACTGCCCTTTTCCCACGCAAAAAACAGAAAAGCCTGTCAGGGGAGTCTCCAAGTAAGTTCAACCAATGAATCAGGCGTCCGCGCCTTGGCCTTCCCACTTACGTGGGTGCTGCTCGGAACATGTCGTCAGAGAGAGGAAAGTCCTGCGAGCGCTCTTCCTTATTGCTTTTCTGTCTTCTGTTTTTTTGTTGCTGCATTTTCTTCTGTCTATCATCGGCCGATTTTAGAAGAAGGGAGGATTGAAAAGATGGAATTCCTGGTGCTTCTTCATTCCCCTGCCCTCTTCTCTACCGCGGATGTGGAAGATGGTAGTTTGGAAATCGGATTCATCATCTCATGAGGTCTTTTCATTCCTCTATTACTAATATCGCAAAAGGTTTCATTTTTAGACCCCCTGGAAGAAAAAAATTTTAAAAATTTTCTCGGACCTATCCTCAGGGCTCAGCCCAGTTGCTGACGGTCAGACAAATATAAGGAAAGCCCTTTTATGGGCAGGCTAGGGGCCAACTTTTCCCGACTTGGCAATCCCTATGCAGAATTGCCACCTGGGGAAGGAGCCTGCGTTACGTTCTATGCTGTGAGGCCTATGGAACGAGGGAGCATGGCGGTAGGAGATTTCTCGACTCTGTGGAGATCCTGCATAGGACCTCCAAGTCAGCCGAAGTTGGCCGAGCGTAGATCAGCAATGGAGTATCAGTATCATTCTTACCCTCGTACACCCTTTTGCCACTTCGTGGCACTTTCCCTCAAGGGAAAATGAAAAATTCAGAAGGACTTTCCTATTGGCGGCTGACCGGCTGAGCTCGAAATGACAGTTCGACACGTGCCGTAGTGTTCCTTCATAAAAACAAAAAGCAGCCTCAAACGAAGCTACTTTCCGCCACAAAGAAACCCGGTGCCTTTTCATCCCCTATGCCCAATGAGTTCGGTGTCTGCATGGTCTACGGCCGCTGCCGCGATAGACGTTAAGTCCTGGATTTCTCTGCTGTTTTTTGTTTTACCCGCTCGGCCGAGTCAGGTGAGGGAGAAAAGCGGTACCATTTTCTTCTTTCCATCACTCCATAGAATCATT
>NZ_CALGPS010000069.1 GCF_937959425.1 uncultured Dialister sp. | reverse complement strand
CCCTTTCAGGGCCGCGGCCTTTCTGCGAAAGGCCGCTATCCTCCGGCGCTTTCAGAGCCCCCTTCCAAAGGAAGGGGGCTCTGGCACTACGTCATGCAGCACTGGTGACACAAAAGTAAGTCCCGTAACGCTGACTTCATAATCATTGCCGCGTAGCGGCAATCCACAACCCTCGGAGGCGGAGCCGCCGTCAAACCTGAGAACCTTTTGAACCCTCACGCCGTAGGCGTGTCTAAAGGCCGGTCAAACCTAAGAACCTTTTCAGCCACAACCCTCGGCCTCTTCAGCCTACCTCTCTTGGTACTGATGCACCACCTTCCCCCCCCCGCAGACAGCGGGACTATAAGTAGAAGAATCTCTTTTCATAACACTCACTTTTTATTAAAATATCCCTTGCATTCGAGGCGCCTGTTTGTTATAATAGCAAAGAATTATCTATGTATTTGAAATGAGGTGCAACAAGTGAAGAAGGGAATCCATCCGGATTATCATCCAGTCGTTTTCCGTGACATCGGTGCTGACTACTCTTTCCTGACCCGTTCTACAGCTACTTCCAACCAGACTGTGAAATGGGAAGATGGCAATGAATATCCGCTGATCAATATTGATATCAGCAGCAAATCCCATCCGTTCTATACAGGACAGCAGCGTTTCGGAAAGGCTCGCGGCCGTATCGAAAAGTTCAACAAACGTTACGGAAAAACATCCGACTAAGAAACAGGGCGAAGGCCCTGTTTTTTACTGCCCATTTTTACCCTGTGATATACTTATAACTATATACACATAATAAATGGAATTTTCAAATAAAGGAGCAAACAGATGCAGACGAGTAAACTGGAGGGCATGGAAGCCCGGTATGTGACTTTGGAGGACCAGCTCAGCGACCCCTCTGTCATTGCGGATCAGAATAAATGGCGGGCCCTGTCCAAGGAGCATGCAGAGCTGGGGGACATTGTGGCCAAGTACAGAGAGTACAAGGAAGCAGATCAGGCGGTGAAGGATGCAAAGGACATTCTGGAAGACAAATCCCAGGCTGATCTTCACGAGCTGGCCAAGGAAGATCTGAAGGAAAATGAGAAGAAAAAGGAAGAGCTTGATCTGGAAATCCATAAAATGCTTATTCCCAAGGACCCCAATGACGGCAAGAATGTTATCCTTGAAATCCGCGCCGGTACCGGTGGGGAAGAGGCTGCTCTCTTTGCTGCAGACCTTTTGAAGATGTATATCAAGTTTGCAGAAAGAAAAGGCTGGAAACTGGAAATCGCCAATGCCAATGAAACGGACCTGGGCGGTTTCAAGGAAGTAACCTGCACCATCGAAGGAAAGAATGCCTATTCCATCCTGAAATTTGAAAGCGGTGTGCACCGGGTGCAGCGTATTCCGGAGACGGAAAGCCAGGGCCGGGTTCATACCTCAGCCGTTACCGTGGCAGTGCTTCCGGAAGCGGAAGATGTGGACATCGATATTAAGAGGGAAGACCTTCGCATCGATGTATACCGTTCCTCCGGCGCCGGCGGACAGCATATCAATAAGACTTCCTCTGCCATCCGCATTACCCATCTACCCACAGGTATGGTGGTCACCTGCCAGAACGAAAGAAGCCAGAGACAGAACAAGGAAAAGGCTCTGCAGATTCTGAAATCCCGGCTCTACGACCAGGCCCTCCGTGCGTCCATCAGCAAGGAAGCGGCAGACAGGAAGAGCCAGGTGGGATCCGGTGACCGGTCTGAACGCATCCGCACCTATAATTACCCCCAGGGAAGGGTGACGGACCACCGCGTGAACATGAGTATTTACCAGCTGGACGATTTCATGAACGGAAACATGGACCCCATCCTGGACCGCCTCATGGAAGAAGACCTGGCCAGAAGAATGAAAGAAGGGGAAGCCAATGGCCGGTAATACCATCTGGACCATTAAAAAACTGCTTACCTGGACCACCCATTATTTCCAGCAGCACCATCTGGACTCTCCCCGGCTGGATGCGGAACTCCTGCTGGCCCATGTACTTCATAAGCAGAGAATCTATTTATACACGGACTTTGACCTGATCGTAGAACCGTCGGAACTGGCTCAGTACAGGGAATATATCAGGAAAAGAGTGAGCGGCATTTCCACCGCCGCCATTATCGGAGAAAAGGAATTCATGGGACTGACCTTCCATGTGAATGAAAAGGTTCTTATTCCCCGTCCCGATACGGAAACCTGGCTGGAAAAGGTCATCCAGTACCACAGAAATGAACCGGGTCTCAAAGTGGCGGATCTCGGTACCGGCAGCGGAGCCATCCTTTTAAGCTTCCTCTATTACTGCAAGGAAGATACCGGTGTCGGTGTGGATATTTCTCCCGATGCCCTCAAAGTGGCGGAAGAAAACGGAAAGAATCTGAAGCTTGATGACCGCGTTGTTTTCCGGAAAGGAGACTACCTCACCGCCCTGGAAGAAGGGGAAATGTTTGACGGCATCCTGACCAATCCGCCCTACATCCCTTCCGCTGACATAGGGAGACTGGCAGAGGAAGTGCGTCATGAACCTGTGCTGGCCCTGAACGGCGGGAAAGACGGCCTTGACTTCTACAGGAAACTGGCGGAAACGGCGGCAGACCACCTGAAGGACGGCGGCTTCCTGGCGGCGGAGTTCGGCATTCATCAGGCAGAGAGTGTGGTGAACCTTCTGAAGGAATCCGGGGAATTTGACTCCTTTGAAGTGATACAAGATTATGGCGGTATTGAAAGAGCTGTATACTGCAGAAAGAAGGGAAAAGAATGAAGACGGAAATCGTACCGGTAGATGAAAACTATTTCACTGAAAAAGTTTTTGAACTGGGGAAAATCATCCGGGAAGGGGGACTTGTTTCTTTTCCCACGGAAACGGTCTATGGCCTCGGTGCCAACGCACTTGACGCAGAAGCAGCCAGAAAAACCTATGCAGCCAAAGGCAGGCCCTCAGACAATCCCCTTATTGTCCATGTAGCAGATAAAGATGAAGTGGCCCGGTATGTGAAAGAAGTGACACCGCTGGAAGAAAAGCTTATGGATGCCTTCTGGCCGGGACCTTTGACCATCGTATTTCCAAAGAAAGACATTATCCCCAGGGAAACTTCCGGCGGCCTTGACACCATTGCCATCCGCTGCCCTGCCAATGAGGCTGCCAGAGCCCTCATCCGCGCAGCCGGCGTACCTGTCTCCGGCCCCAGCGCCAACATTTCTACCAGGCCCAGCCCTACCACTGCAGAAGACGTGTACCATGACATGGAGGGACGCATTGACGCCATTATTGACGACGGTCCCTGCCGCATCGGCGTGGAATCCACAGTCATAGGCATTGAAAATGAAGAAATCGTGATTTACCGCCCCGGCGGCATTACCCTGGAAATGCTCTCCACCTTTGCTCCCGCCAGAGTGGACAGCGCTCTCACCACCGGCAGCGCCCATCCAAAAGCGCCGGGCATGAAGTACAGGCACTACGCCCCCTCATCGCCGCTCACCGTGTATACAGGAAATCGGGAAGAAGTGGAAAAGGAAATCTTATCCTTTGCCCATAAAAAAGATAAAACCTACGGATTCTTCGTAAGCCGTGAAATCGCAGACAAACTGGACAAAAACCTTCCTGTCTTCGTATGGGGCAGCCGGGACAGCCAGGAAAGCTTCGCCCATAACCTTTTCTCCGGCCTTCTCTACTTCAATAAACATCCAGTCGACCAGATCATCGGAGAAGGCACCGACACCAAAGGCCTGGGACTCGCCATCATGAACCGCCTTACCAAAGCGTCGGGGTACCATATTGTGGTAGAGAAGAAAGGAAAGAACTGAGAAGGCTCCGCTTCATCATTTCGACCGTAGGAGAGCGGAAAATGTACTGCAGCCGGTGAGCTGGTGGGCTGGTAAAAAACATACAACTGCCCTGGCGGGCGATGGAAAAGCGGCACCCCCTTTGGTGGCTGCGCCACCACCTTTCCCCCGCTAAGTTCGGTCGGGCGGCCCAAAGGAAAGCGCCTTAATGGGCAGGCTAGGCGCCTTACTTCGCCCGACTTGCACATCCTATGCAGGATGTGCACAGTGTCCCTATGGACGCTCAGCATTGTGCCACATGACTCTGCAGGAAAGCGTAGAGCGGTTTATTCTGCCCCCTGAATAGCGGTGGGACAATAAAATGGGGGGAATAAACTTTTCCCCCGCCCCTTGCAACACAACCTTCTACACAACCTGCGGCGTCAGCCGTGCCCCCTCTGAACACTCATGCCGCAGGTGGGATACACTTACTAATCTATTTGGTTTCCTTTACAGCCCTGTCAATTCTGCTGTACAATATGTCCGTATGGAAGTTCCATTGTTTATGGAAAGGATGAGCCCTATGAAGATTGCTATTGCCAGTGATCATGGCGGATTTGAACTGAAGGCTTCTTTGAAGAAGCATCTTGATGAAGAAAAAATCGAATACATTGACTGCGGCACCGATTCTACGGAATCCTGTGACTATCCGGACTTTGCAGAAAAGGCCTGCCGTCTGGTGCAGAAGGGGGAAGTGACCTATGCCTGCCTCATCTGTGGTACCGGCATCGGTATGTGCATTGCTGCTAATAAGATGAAAGGCATCCGAGCAGCCCTCTGCGGCGATACTTTTTCCGCCCATTTCACCAGAGCCCACAATGATGCCAATGTCATTACCATGGGCGCCCGGGTCATCGGACCGGGGCTGGCAGAGTTTATTCTTGACGAATTCCTGAAGACCCCCTTTGAGGGAGGCCGCCATGCCAGAAGAATCGGCAAGATTGCTAAAATAGAAGAGGAAGAGTCCCATGTATGAGGATTTGAAGAAAGAGGCAAAAGAGGCCTTCGAAGAGCTTGTGGCCCAGTCCCATTTCCGGGAAGGCAGCCTCATCGTTATCGGCGGCTCCTCCAGTGAAATCCGGGGCGGCCGCATCGGGAAGGATAGTTCCTACGAAGTAGGGACAGCAGTGGTGGAAACCCTCCTGGAAGAAGCGAAGAAATACCACCTTCGCCTGGCCTTCCAGTGCTGCGAGCATTTGAACCGTGCCCTGATTATGGAAAGAGAAACGGCTGAAAAATTCGGCTATGAAGAAGTGACAGTGGTACCCTGGCTTCACGGCGGCGGCGCTTTTGCCACCAACGCCTACTACCATTTCAAAGATCCTGTGGCAGTAGAAGAAATCAGAGCCGATGGGGGACTGGACATCGGTCTTACGTTGATCGGCATGCACCTCAAGCGGGTGGCAGTGCCGGTACATCTGACCCATAACAGGGTAGGGGAAGCCATCGTTACCGGCGCCCGTACCAGACCGCCTTTGATCGGAGGAGAAAGAGCCCGCTACAAAAAGGATGACAACCGGGGCGCTTTCTGATATAATTTCATAAGACAGTAAAAGACTCAATGAAGAGGTTTGAAGCGGGGAGATATGTCCCTGTTTTAAGCCTCTTCTTCTTTTATGACAGTGCCAGGGGTATGGTACAATGAAGCTGTTGATACCTGAAAAAATTTCAGTTATCTATAGATTTGGGATTTTGCCGCAGCAAACGGCAGGTTGTGCAGGAAGGGAGTTTATTCAATGAACCATTTAAAAGATGACAAGCCGGTATATGAAGCCATTCAGGAAGAACTGAACAGACAGAGAAACAAACTGGAAATGATTGCTTCCGAAAATATTGTCAGCTACGCAGTGATGGAAGCCCAGGGCAGCGTGCTTACCAATAAGTACGCCGAAGGCTATCCGGGCAAAAGATACTACGGCGGCTGCGAATTTGTAGATAAAGTGGAACAGCTGGCCATTGACCGGGCCAAAGAACTTTTCGGCGCTGAACATGTAAATGTACAGCCCCATTCCGGCTCCCAGGCCAACTTTGCCGTATACTACGGTCTCCTCAAACCGGGAGACACCATGATGGGCATGAACCTCACCGATGGAGGACACCTGTCCCACGGCAGCCCCGTCAATATTTCCGGCAACTATTTCAACGTAGTTCCCTATGGCGTTCGTAAGGACGACGAACTCCTGGACTATGAAGCCATGGAAAAAACAGCCAAAGAAGTACAGCCGAAACTGATTATCGGCGGCACCAGCGCCTACTCCAGAATCATTGATTTCGAAAGAATGGCAGCCATTGCCCACGAAGTAGGAGCCCTCTTCATGGTAGACATGGCCCACTTTGCAGGCCTCGTAGCCGGCGGTGAATATCCAAGCCCGGTGCCCTATGCAGATATTGTAACCACCACCACCCACAAGACCCTCCGCGGACCCAGAGGCGGTATCATCATGTGCCGTGAAAAATACGCCAAAGCCATCGACAAGGCCGTATTCCCCGGCATGCAGGGCGGCCCCCTTATGCACGTCATTGCAGCCAAGGCCGTAGCCTTCGGCGAAGACCTCACCGACGACTTCAAGCAGTATGCAAAGCAGATCAAGAAGAATGAAAAAGTCCTCTCCGATGAACTGCAGAAACAGGGCATCCGCGTTGTTTCCGGCGGCACTGACACCCACGTCCTCCTGGCCGACATGAAAGCCATCGGCATTACCGGCAAAGTGGCTCAGAACGTACTGGATGAAATCGGCATCACCGCCAACAGAAACACCATCCCCTTCGAAACACTTTCCCCATTCGTTACCAGCGGTATCCGCCTCGGCTCCCCGGCCCTGACCACCAGAGGCCTGAAAGAAGACGACTTCAAAGAAGTAGCCGACATCATCGCCACCGTGGTCAAGAACCCTGAAGACGCTGCCATCAAAGCTGCCTGCGCAGACAGAGTAGCAGCCCTCTGCAGGAAATATCCGCTTTACGAAGATTTATAATCTGACTGATAAAAAACTCCCCTTAGGGGAGTTTTTTATTATGGCTGTATATATTTTGGAGTCGGTGAATGGTAAAGACGATAGAAATTTGAAGATAAAAGACAGATTGTTTTTTGGCCGGCACCAGGTCTGCCTGAGATCGAGATGGAGGACTCTCGTATCGTCATTTCGATCCTGCGGAAGCGCTGTTTAAATCACTGTCTGCTTTTATTCTTAAAACTTTATGGAATGCAGGGAATGGGAAAGGGGAATAGGGAGCTGTTTAAGGAGTCTCATGACAAAGCAGTGCGTAAAATTTCTTATAAAAACAGACTCTATGAATTCATCAGTGTATCCTTAAGGCGTTCACTTTCTGTGCCGGCTATATTCACATAGCAGCCAGGCTCAGAAGTGCTGCAGGGCTTCTGCCTTCCAAAGGCAGGAGGCTATAGCACTACGTCATGCAGCACAGGTGACACAAGAGGGTAGAACGTAACGCAGGCTCCTTCCACTGGAAGGAGCTGGGCGAAGCCCTGAGGAACACCGAAAATGCGATGAAATGCTGTTTCCTCATATCAGGCCCCTGCGGGGCCTCGGCTTTTCTTTGAAAAGTCTGCTATCATCCGGCGCCTACGGCGCCACCTTCTTCCAGAGGAAGAAGGCTAATGCTCTTCGTCACGCAGCGCTGGAGACACAAAGGGTAATCCCGTAACGTAAGGCTCCTTCCTTTGGAAGGAGCTGCCCGATAGGGCTGAGGATAGGCCTTTGCGAAGCAAAGGCGCCGCCGAAGGCGGCTTTTCACGGAGATTCACATTAGGCCCCTTTGGGGCCTCGGCCTTTCTGCGAAAGGCCTGCTATCCTCCGTCGCCTGCGGCGACACCCCCTTCCAAAGGAAGGGGGCTAAAATCTGCGGCAAAGCCGCCACCACAACCCTCGGACCCAAGGGCCCGTCAAACTTAAGAATCTTTCTACCCAACCCACTGAACTCAGGCCATAGCAGCCCCTTCAAAAAGAAAAATAAAAAATCTCTTGACAAATCTTCTCTCATTGTGTATCCTATTACTTGTAACCGATGTCGGGACGTAGCTCAGTTTGGTAGAGCGCTACCTTGGGGTGGTAGAGGTCGCATGTTCGAATCATGTCGTTCCGACCACTTTTTTTATTTATACATATTTATAAAATTCTATTTGTTGCGTAAAGTGAGGTCTTTCCTTTGAACAGAGTCAAATCGGTGATGCTGCTGACACTGCTCAGCGTGATTCTCATGGCAATCGGCGGTGTAGTAGGCGGCAGGAGCGGTGCTTTCACCATGCTTCTGATTTCCTTCGCCATGAATTTTTATACCTACTGGAATTGTGACAAGATGGCCCTTCGGGCCTACAATGCCCAGCCTTTGTCGGAGTCCGACGTGCCGGAGCTGTACCAGCTGGTGCGGGAGCTGACGGAGAAGGCCCATATGCCCATGCCGCGGCTTTATGTGATTCCTACAGATGTACCCAATGCTTTTGCTACAGGGAGAAATGAAAACCATGCAGCTGTGGCGGTGACGGAAGGCATTCTTTCCATGCTGGACAGAGATGAATTGGCAGGAGTTTTAAGTCATGAGTTGTCACATATCCGTCATCGTGATACACTGATAATGACGCTGGCTGCTTCTATTGCAACAGCTATCAGCTACATTGCCAATGCAGCCCAGTGGCTTGCCATTTTCGGCGGTGCCAGGGACGAGGAGGGGAGGAGTTCCAACCCCATCGCCCTTCTGGTGACCATCGTGGTGGCGCCTCTGGCGGCGACTCTGATCCAGCTGGCCCTGTCCCGTTCCCGGGAATTCATGGCGGACGCTTCAGGGGCAGCGATTTCAGGCAAACCTCTGGCTCTGGCCAGTGCGCTTTTGAAATTGGACGCCTATGCCCATCATAAGGTGATGGCTGATGCGACACCGGCTACCAGTGGGCTTTTCATTATCAACCCCCTGGCCGGCGCAGGCGGCGTGGCAAATCTGTTTTCTACGCATCCTTCTACGGAGGAGCGGGTGGAAAAGCTGCGTGAAATCGCAGCACAAATGCATTCTTTTTAAGGAGGGTCATATTTATGGCTGACATTCAGAAAACTCTTGTACTTGTAAAACCGGACGGCGTGAAGAAACACATCTGCGGCGAAGTGATTTCCCGTTTCGAAAGAAAAGGTCTTTCCATCCACGCAATCAAAATGATCAACGTTCCTGTTGAACTGGCTGAAGAACATTATGCTGAACACAAAGGCAAAGGCTTCTTCAAGGCTCTCATCGATTTCATCACCTCCGGCCCCGTTCTGGCTATGGTTATCGAAGGGGAAAACGCTGTAGCAGCAGTTCGTCAGATCAACGGCGCAACCAATCCTCTGGAAGCTGTACCGGGATCCATCCGCGGAGATTTCGCTACCTCCATCGATGAAAACGTGGTTCACGCTTCCGATGCTCCGGAAACAGCAGCAAGAGAAATCGCTCTCTGGTTCCCTGAATTAAAGAAATAAGGTGACTGTCATGGCAAAGGTATATACACGTACAGGAGATAAAGGGAAGACCAGCCTTTTTACCAATGAAAGGGTATCCAAAGGCAGTCTTCGCGTTGAAGCTTATGGTACGGTGGACGAAGCTGACTCCGTTCTGGGTCAGGCCCGTGCTTTTGCAGTTCATGACAATGTTAAGGGAACGATTTTCAAGCTGCAGAAGGAACTGTGGCTCCTCATGGCTGATGTGGCCAGCATGGGCAAGGAACCGAACATTACACCGGAACACGTGACCAACCTGGAACACATCATCGACCAGTACACCGAAGAACTGGCTCCCCTGGATCACTTCCTGGTACCGGGAGACACCCAGAGCGAAAGCTTCCTGGATGTGGCCAGAGCCGTGGTTCGCCGCGCTGAAAGATGCATGTGGCGTCTGGCGGAAACGGAAGATGTGCATGAAGTGGATATCCGCTATCTGAACCGTCTCTCCGATCTCTGCTTCACCCTGGCCCGCTATGAAGCGGAAGTGAAATAATTCGCTCCCTGATTGGAAAGGAGCTATTCATGTGATTGAATAGCTCCTTTTTTTATTTTATAATGGCGGAAGAGACGCCTTTAGGAACACGCCCTGCAGGCGTGCAGCCGCGGAGCGGCTGGGATCGAAGATCAGGATTGAGGATCGGGGGCCGCCTGACGTCGCAGATCTAGTAGCTGGTGGCTGGTGGGACGGCTATCAGCTATCGGCTATCGGTCTTGGCGGGCGCCCTTAAATAATGAAGGGCGCCAGTATAAATAAAACCGATTTAGTGGGCTAGATAATATGAAGTGACCTCACATTTGTAGCATCGTGGATTTACCTGT
>NZ_CALGPS010000068.1 GCF_937959425.1 uncultured Dialister sp. | reverse complement strand
GGCGCCTTTGCTGCGCAAAGGCCTATCCTCAGCCCTATCGGGCAGCTCCTTCCAGAGGAAGGAGCCTTACGTTACGTGCTTTCTCTTAGTATCACCATTACTGCATGACGAAGAGCCAGAGCCCCTTCCTTAGGAAGGCAGAAGTCCTGCAGAGAAATTCTGAGCAGAAATTCTGAGCCGGGTGACTGCATCGGGGGGCGGAAAGGAGCCGCCCGCAGGCGCCGTTGTTTGGGTTTTATTAATACTAGGGAAGCACTGATTAATTCATAGAGTCTGCTTTTATAAGAATTTTTATGCACTGCTTCGTCATGGGACTCCTTAAATAGCTCGCTATTCGCGTCGTCCCATTCCTTGCATTGCATAAAAATCCAAGAATAAAAGCAGACAGTGATTTAATCAGCGCTTCCCTGGCGGCGAAACCGCCACCTTCATTCACCATTTACAATTCACCATTTACCATTTCCCCAGAACTCCTTAGATTCCTCATCCCCCAGCCTACCAGCTTTACCAGCCCACTTTTTAACCCCATATTGACATCACTCCATGAATCCTATATAATATAAAAGCTGTTCATATTCGATCAGCATAATTTTTAGAGAGGTGATTTACACAATGGCAACAAACAGAAATCTCCGTTTTAAGACAAGCAGACGTTTCGGCGTAAACATTTACGGCCATCCGAAAGCGTTAAAACGGCAGGTCGCTGACGCTCGTCAGAAGAAACAGTCTGAATACGGCGTACAGCTGTCCGAAAAACAGAAGGTTAAAGCGATGTACAATCTGCTGGAAAAGCAGTTCTACCGCTATTATGATAAAGCAAGGAGAATGTCCGGCGTCGTAGGCGAAAACCTGCTGTTCCTGCTGGAAACCAGACTGGACAACCTTGTATACCGTGCAGGCTTTGCACGTTCCATCCGTCAGGCACGCCAGATGGTTACCCACGGCCTCATCACCGTTGACGGCAAGAGAGTGGACATTCCTTCCTACCCCGTTCGTCCCGGACAGGTGATTTCCCTGAAGGAATCCTACAGATCCAATGAAATGTTCAAACAGTCCTTCCAGGAACTGAAGACCTTCGATCTCCCTTACATCGAAAAGTCCTTCGACAACTGGACCGCAACCCTGACCCGTTTCCCCCAGAGAGACGAACTCCCCTACAAAGACGAAGTCAACGAAACCAACATCGTCGAACTGTACTCCAAGTAATAGTTCTCTGTGGACTGCGACAGATGCAGAAGAGGAAATGCTTTTTGCGAAGCATTTCCTCTTTTTTCGTGTCTTTTTTACCGGAAACACATATTACGGTCATAGAGGAAAGGAAACAAATGATACCGATGCCTCCCCGCCCCGCTGTCATTTCGACCGCAGTGGAGAAATCTCCCTGTTATACTATGGCTGGTGGCCGGCGGCTGGAAAAACCAAACAACCGGGCTTCGCCCGTGGGAAAACAAGCAAACCGCGCCTTTGGCGCGTGGGAAATGCATTCCCCCTTTGGTGGCTGATGCCACCACCTTCCCCCCGCAAGCGGTGGGACAACAACCCGTGCTTACTATAGAGCCGCTTATGAGTGGAATACTATACGGAGCTTTGTTGTGCTCCCGCACAGCGGGGGAAAGGTGGTGCCGTAGGCACCAAAAGGGGGAAAGCCGCCGTAGGCGGCTGATTTACCACCAAGGTTAGAGTGACTTATGTGATAGAACGGCAATTCCGTAACGCTGACTTCATACTCATCGCCCGCAGGGCGATACCACAACCCTCAGCCCGAAGGGCTGTCAAACCTGAGAACCCTCCGGCCGGAAGGGCGGTCAATCTTGAGAACCTTTTCCCATTCCCTTCTGAACCCGGTCAGCTTCGCGGCCCCCTTGCCCCCTTCCCCACCACAAAAAAGCCCACCGGATAACCGATGGGCTTTTTTACTTACTGTTTAAACTTATCTATGATTTTATCAAGGAAGGAGCTTTTCCCTTTGTATTGGGAGCAGTCCTCGCCCATTTCATTGGCATAGTGGAGAAGGGCGTTCTTCTGGTCTTCGTTCAGCCGTTTAGGCACGGTGACATGGACTTCCACGTAAAGGTTCCCTTTGCGGGAGGACTGCAGATGAGGCATGCCTTCGCCGGAAATGCGGAAGCGGGTGCCTGTCTGGGTGCCGGCTGGAATCTTCAGTTCCACTTCTTTGTCCAGGGTCTTTACCTTGATGGTGGAACCCAGGGCCGCCACGGGGTAGGAAATATTGACGGTCTTGTAAAGGTCGTCCCCTTCCCTTTCAAAGTCCGGGTCGTCTTCCACGTAGATGTATACGTAAAGGTCGCCCTTGGGGCCGCCCCGGAGACCCGGCTCCCCTTCGCCGGACACTCTCATGCGGACGCCGCTGTCGGCGCCGGCGGGGATATTGACTTCAATGGTTTTAGAGGCCCTGACGGTGCCGCTGCCATGACATTCTTTGCACTTGTTTTTGATAATCTTGCCGGTGCCGCCGCACTGCTGGCAGGTGACGATGTTCACCATCTGTCCGAAGGGGCCGTTTCTTACGATACGCTGCTGTCCGGTGCCGTGGCAGGCAGGGCAGGTATCGACGGAGGAGCCCGGTTCTGCGCCGCTGCCGTGGCAGTGGCTGCAGGTGTCGTTCTTGGTGACGGAGAATTTCTTCTTCACTCCGGTGAAGGCTTCCCGAAGGGTGATGGTCATATCGTAGCGGAGGTCCGCCCCCTGCTGGGGACCATTGTTTCTTCTGCGGCTGCCGCCGGTGAACATGTCGAAAATGTCCCCCATGTCGAAGCCGCCGAAGTCGAATCCCTGGCCATTGAATCCGCCCTGACCGAATCCGCCGAATCCCCCGGCGCCGGCTCCACCACGGGATGCCTGCTGGAAGGCGTCGTGGCCAAGCTGGTCGTACTGGGCTCTCTTGTCGGCATCGGAAAGTACATGGTAGGCTTCATTGACTTCCTTGAACTTTTCTTCCGCTTCCTTAGGATGGTCCTTATTCAGGTCCGGATGGTATTTGCGGGCAAGTCTTCTGTATGCTTTTTTGATTTCATCATCGGTGGCGTTTTTGCTTACGCCAAGGATGTCATAATAATCCTTGCTGTCTGCCATAAAGAAATCACACTATTCCTTATTTCTTATCGTCGTCCACGACTTTATAGTCTGCGTCTACTACATTGTCCTTGTCTTTTTTGGCTCCGGCCTGGGGTCCCTGCTGGGCGCCTGCATTCTGGGCCTGCTGCTGTGCCTGCTGAGCCTGCTGTGCCTGCTGGTACAGTTTTTCGGTCAGTTCATGGAGCGGTTTGGTCAAAGCTTCGGCATCGGCTTTGATCTTTTCGGTATCATTGCCTTTGAGTGTTTCTTTCAGTTTGGCAATGGCATCGTTCACTTCTTTCACTTTGCCCTGGTCTGCTTTGTCTCCCAGTTCCTTGACGGTCTTTTCAGCCTGGTAAATGAGGGCTTCTGCATTGTTCTTGGCAGTAATGGCTTCTTTGCGTTTCTTGTCTTCTGCTTCATGAGCTTTGGCATCATCCTGCATTCTCTTGATTTCTTCATCAGAGAGGCCGGAGGAAGAGGTAATGTCAATCTTCTGTTCCTTGCCGGTGCCCAGATCCTTTGCAGAAACATGGACAATACCGTTGGCATCGATGTCGAAGGTGACCTGAATCTGCGGAACTCCCCGGGGAGCCGGCGGAATGTCACTCAGTTCGAAACGGCCAAGGGTCTTGTTATCAGCAGCCATGGGACGCTCGCCCTGGAGTACATGGATATCTACGGACGGCTGGTTATCTACGGCAGTGGAGAATACCTGGGTCTTGGAGGTCGGGATGGTGGTATTTCTCTTAATCATGGTAGTGAATACACCGCCCAGGGTTTCAATGCCCAGGGACAGCGGAGTGACATCAAGAAGCAGTACGTCTTTCACTTCGCCTTTAAGAACGCCGGCCTGGATGGCAGCACCTACAGCTACCGATTCATCAGGGTTAACGCCCTTGGACGGTTCTTTATGGAATTTGTTGCGGATAAGGGTCTGTACGGCGGGGATACGGGAAGAGCCGCCGACCAGAAGAATCTTATCAATGTCGTCAATGGTGAGGTTGGCATCCTTCATGGCTCTTTCCATAGGTTCTACGGTAGCCTGTACCAGATCTTCCGTAATCTGGTCGAATACGGCACGGGTCAGGGTTGCATCGAAGTGAACCGGCTGTCCGTTGGAATCAATGGTAATGAAGGGCAGGTTAATGTCGGTGGACATAACAGAGGACAGTTCGATCTTTGCTTTTTCAGCAGCTTCCTTCAGTCTCTGGTTGGTCATGGGATCCCGTTTCAGTTCAAAGCCGTTCTGGTTCTTGAAGGTGTCTGCAATCCAGTCCATCACGCGGGCATCGAAGTCATCGCCGCCCAGATGGCCGTTGCCGCTGGAAGCTTCTACTTCGAATACGCCGTCTGCCAGATCCAGGATGGACACATCGAATGTGCCGCCGCCCAGATCGTAAACCAGAAAACGGTGTTCCTTGCCGTCTTTAATCTTGTCAAGGCCGTATGCCAGGGCAGAGGCGGTCGGTTCGTTGATGATACGGAGAACTTTAAGGCCTGCAATGGCACCGGCGTCCTTGGTGGCCTGACGCTGGCTGTCGGTGAAGTAAGCCGGGCAGGTAATAACAGCTTCCGTTACTTTTTCGCCCAGATAAGCTTCTGCATCCACCTTCAGTTTCTGCAGAATCATGGCAGAGATTTCCTGAGGAGTATAGGATTTTCCGTCAATAGTGACTTTATAGTCGCTGCCCATGTGGCGTTTAATGGAAACGACAGTGCGGTCCGGGTTGGATACAGCCTGGCGTTTTGCCAGCTGGCCTACCAGCCGTTCTCCGTTCTTGGAGAAGCCTACAACGGATGGAGTCAGACGGGAGCCTTCGGCGTTAGGAATGACGACAGGTTCGCCGCCTTCCATGACAGCTACTACGGAGTTTGTTGTACCTAAATCAATACCAATTACTTTTGACATTTAAAATGTCTCCTTTCCTATGTATTTCTAAAACTGAAATTCTATATTTAACTGCCAATGTCAGCTGTTCTTCACAACCTGGACCTTGGCAGGACGAAGAACCGTATCTTTATAGAGATAGCCCTTCTGGAAAACCATGGCAATGGTGTCATCATCCATTTCATCGGATGCGGCCATCATCACCGCTTCGTGGAAATGGGGATCAAAGGGTTTGCCCTTGGCTTCGATTTCCTTGACACCGAAGTCTGTCATGATCTTCACCATCTGCTTCTGGAGAAGCTCAAACCCCTTCAGGTAGGCCTCGCCGGATGCATCTTTCTTCATATGGGAAAGAGCCAGTTCGAAATTGTCCAGTACCGGAAGGAAGGATTTCAAGGTTTCCGCCTTGTAGGTATCGGCCGCTTTGGCTTCGCTTTCCTTTGTGCGGCGGCGGAAATTGTCAAAATCCGCCTGGAGCCTTACATACTGGGAAAGGGCTGTCTGAAGTTTCGTTTCTTCCGACTTGGCCTTATCTTCCGCTTCCCTTGCCTTCTTCTGGGCATCCGCTGCCTGTCTGGTGAGGAAAATGACCTGCTGCTGCAGTTCCTCTACCGTAGGCTTCGGCATTTTCTCTGCCTTTTTTCCCTTCTCCTTCGGTTCCTCCGTATTCACTTTTACTTTAATATCTTCTTTTTTCGCCATTGGGGAGCCTCCTATGTTACTCTTTATTCTTTAAAAGCTGATCCAGTCTGTCCTGCATAAACCGCATCATGCCGATAATCTTACTGTACTGCATGCGTGTCGGTCCCAGCACCGCCACTGAACCTATGACTCTGCCGCCGGAGGAAAACTGGGCCCTCACGATAGACAAATCGGACAGGGACTTCATGGGGTTTTCCGTGCCGATATGGACGGCAATGGGCTGATCGGAGCTGGAGAGAAGCATGCTTTCCAGCATATCCCGCTGCTCCAGGAGATTCAGGATATCCTGCATTTTTTCCACATTTTTGAATTCCGGCTGTTCAATCAGCTGGGATGCGCCGCCGGAATAGACTTCCTGCTGCGGTGTCAGCACTCTCTGCAGGGTCTTGAACACATTCATATAGGGACTTAAATTCTTTTCTATATCCTTCTGGAAGGATAGGATTTCCTTTTCATCCATGCTGTCAATATCCCGGCCGTGGAGGAAATGGTTCATCCTGTCCGCCAGGAGCTGCATTTCATCAAAGGTGCTGCCTTTAGGAATGTCCACCACTGCATTGGAAACGTCTCCCCGATCTGTCACCACCAGGAGAATGGCCCTGGCTCCGTCAAGGGGAAGGAAACGGACATAGTTGAATTTCTTCTTAATACCTGCAGATGTGGCGACGGAAAGATTATGGGTCAGGGATGAAACAGCCTTTGCCATATTACGGAAAATTTCATCCACCTTCGTCACATGATCCAGAAGCATGCTGTCAATCATGGACTTTTCTTCATTGGAAACAGGAGCGGGCTGCATGAGCCAGTCCACGTAAAAACGATACCCCTTGATGGAAGGGATACGTCCTGCAGAAGTATGGGGCTGTTCCAGGTATCCTTCGTCTTCCAGATCCTGCATCTCATTCCGGATAGTGGCGCTGCTGACGCCCAGATTGTACTTCTTTGCAATAGTTCTGGAGCCTACCGGTTCAGCGGTATCGGCGTAATCCTGTACCACTGCCCACAATACTTTCCGCTTTCTTTCATTCAATTCATTGGCCCCGTAACGGGGTTCATTCTTGTTTGTTCTGCGTGCCATGATTATCACCTTGTTATTAGCACTCATCTCTTTCGAGTGCTAACTTACGTTATTAGAATAGCATTCATACCCCTCTATGTCAAGGCTTTCCCCTTCTTTTCCTCATTTTTCCACATAAAAAGCACCTCCCAAGGGAAGTGCTTTTTTAGTGAGCTAGTGAGCTAGTGAACTGGTGGGCTAGTGAACTGGTGGGCTGGTGAACTAGTAAGCTGGCAGCTAGTTGCTAGGGAAGCACCACCAGAGACACAAAGCGTAAGAACGTAACGAGGCTCCTTCCTCAGGTGGCAATCCTGCATAGGATTGCCAAGTCGTGCAAAGTTGGCCCTTAGCCTGCCCATAAAAGGGCCTTCCTTTTGTTTGCCCGACCGGAATGGAGCTGCCCGATAGGGCTGAGGATAGGTCCGAATAATGCTCTTTGTACTTATGAGTCACATTAGGCCCTTTCAGGGCCTCGGCTTTTCTGCGAAAAGCCGCTATCCTCCGTCGCCTGACGGCGACACCAACGGCCGGGCTTTAAGGTGTTCGCTTTATGTGCAGGCTATGCTCAAATAAGAGCCCGGCTCAGAAGCCCTCTGCAGGGCTTCTGCCTTCCAAAGGAAGGAGGCTCTGGCACTTCGTCATGCAGCACCTGTGACAAGAAAGGTAAGCCCGTAACGCAGTCTGATGTCTGACCTCTGACTTCTATCGTCTACCTTCTATCGTCTCCCCTACCCCACATATCCAAGCCAGTGCCAGTAGGTGGCGGAGAAGACGAGAATCATGGCATAGGCCAGCACGGTGAAGGGAATGCCGGTAATCAGAAAATCCTTGGACGTAATGTAGCCGGTGCTGTAGGCAATCATATTCTGAGGCGCATTCACCGGAAGGATGTAGCCGAAGCAGATGGTGTACTGGAGAATCATGGTCATGCCAAGCACATCGATGCCCGGTGTCTTCACACTCTGGAGAACCGCAATGACGATAGGAATCATGGCCGAAGCAAGGCCCGTGGCGCTGGCAAAGCCCAGGTGAATGACGGTAAGGAAGAAGGCCAGCACCGCAATAACCATAAGAGGAGACATGGTTTCCATGCCGAAGAGGGCCACGAAATGGTTGGCCAGCCAGATGGCGGCTCCCGATTTCAAAAGGGCGGTGCCAAGGCTGATGCCCACGCCGAAGAGGGTGACGGTGCCCCAGTTGATATGGGGCACTGCCTGTTTCCAGGTCATGAAGCCCACCTTCGGCAGCATCATGAGCATGATGCCTGTAATGGTGACAGTGGTGGTATCAAAGGGATGGAGTTTCTTCTCTGTGACCCAGAAGAAAAGGAGCAGGACGGAAATGAGGAGCAGTTTCTTTTCGTCTTTGGAAACAGGTCCCAGGTCCTTCAGCATCTTTTCCAGCGCTTCCCGGCCGCCGGGCATTTCCTTTACTTCCGGAGGCATCACATGAATCAGGAGGAAATAGAGCACTACGGACATAACGGCTGCATAGGGAGCGGCTGCAATGAACCATTCCAGCCAGCTGATATCTTTCCCCAGTACCTGCTGGATGAACCCGATGGCCACCATGTTCTGGGCTGCGGCCGTCTTAATGCCGATATTCCACAGGGAATCCGCCTGGGCCACCGCCATCATGAGCACCGCCGCAAAGGTGGATCCCTTCTGGAGGCCGAAGGCACGGATAATGCCCACTACGATGGGGACCATGCAGGATACGCGGGCCGTGGTGGATGGAACGAAGAAGGAAAGGAGGAATCCTACGAAAATGACGCCGATGACCAGGTGACTGGACTTCACGCCGATGTGGGACATAACCACCAGGGCGATACGTTTATCCAGCCCTGTGATCATCATGCCCGCCGACAGGAACATGGCTCCTGCCACCAGCGCCCAGGCAGTGGTGGAAAACCCGGCAAGCCCCATCTGCAAGGCCTTACTGGTGCCAAGAATCACTTCCGGCTTGGCGGGATTGGGCGCCAGCCCCAGGGAAAAGGCCATAAACACAACGATAACAAAAGCGCTGACCGGATAGGACACGCCTTCCGTCATCCAGATAATAACTGCAAATACCAGAATGCCGATGAGCCGGTGGCCTGAGGTAGGCAGGTCCGCCGGCGTAGGAAACAGATACACCAGGGCCATGGCCGCCAGTGCTAGAAACAAACCGTACTTCTTACCAAATCCTTCCGATTGATTCATAAGGCACCTCCAGGAAGGGAAAAAATGAAGCGCCATTTCATCAAGGAGCTAAATAGGCTCCGGCCATGAGCAGGCACTTTTTCTTATGATGCAAAAAGCTCCTGCTATCCCTATATATAAGGGGAAACAGGAGCTTCATCGCACTTTATGAATTTCTTCCAGTATATCCAAAAAGAAGTAACTTGTCAAATCCAATAAAAAAGCCCCCGCCTGAGCGGGAGCTTTGCAGTTATCAGTCAGCGCTGAAGGGAAGCAGAGCGATAGCTCTTGCTCTCTTGATAGCGAGATTGATTTTACGCTGATGCTTTGCGCATGTTCCGGTTACACGGCGGGGCAGAATCTTGCCTCTTTCGGAAACGAAACGACGCAGTGCAGCAACGTTTTTATAATCAATGGTGTCTACGTGATCCACGCAGCACTGGCAGACCTTTCTTCTCGGTCTTCTTACTCTATCTCTTCTAATCATGCTTTCTATATCCTCCAAAATCAATGCATATCAGAACGGAATATCTTCATCCTTGGACGTTGTACCAAACTGTCCAAAGTTTCCTCCCGGCTGGCCGCCCTGTCCGGCTGGAGCATTGTTATATCCGCCGTTTCCGCCGTTATAACCGTTTCCACCGAAACCGCCGTTGTTTCCGCCGAAATTGTTATTTCCGCCGAAACCGCCGCCGAAAGAATTACCCTGGGCCTGCTGCCCATAGGAAGAACTGCGGGGCGTGCCCAATGGAACGGCAATGATATTGGCAACGACTTCTGTTACATATCTCTTTGTGCCGTCCTGCGCATCGTAGGAACGACTGGAAATACGTCCTTCCACAAATACGCGGCTGCCTTTTTTCAGCTGATTTCCAACAGCTTCTGCCAGGGGACCCCAGGCAACAACATTAATCCAGTCTGTAAGCTCGCGCTGTTCACCCTGGGGGGTCGTGTAGTTACGGCTTACTGCTACAGAAAACGATGCTACGGAACGGCCGGTCTTCGTGGCACGAATAATCGGATCCCGTCCAAGATTTCCCAAGATTTGAACTGAATTCATTGTGCTACCTCTTAGTCATCCTGTTTTACAATGATATGACGGATAATTTCTTCATGAATCTTGATAACGCGGTCAAGTTCTTTAATCTGCGCCGGGTCAGCCTGGAAATCTACTACTACGTAGTATCCTTCACTCTGATGCTTGACTTCGTACGCAAGATGACGTTTGCCCCATTCATCAGTATTGTCAATGGTACCACCGATTCTGGTAATGGTGTCCTGTACCAGTTTGACAGCAGCTTTGATAACATCATCATTAGCTGCATTCACAATGAACATAACTTCATACTTTTTCACGAAATTCGCCTCCTTTTCGGACCTATGTCCCACACTTTCTGCGGGCCAGGAAGTTACTTGTAAAATAACAAGCTCATTTATTATACAAGAGTGGAAATGAAAAAGCAAATACTTTTTTAGGAAATCCGCTTCGCGGAAAGTTTCCTACTCGACTTGGCTCCATTGCTGCCCATGGCGGCAGGAAACTGCTGGCGTAAAGTTTCCTACTCGGCATGGTGCCATTGCTATCCATAGCGGCAGGAAACTGTTGGCGAATAGTTTCCTACTCGGCATGGCCCCATTGCTGTTCATGGGGGCAGGAAGCTGCTGGCGAATAGTTTCCTACCCGGCGTGGCTCCATTACTGTCCATGGCGGCAGGAAAACTGCTGGCAAATAGTTTCCTACCCGACGTGGCACTCCTGTGTTTCATACCCGACGTGACACATTTGTTGTCCATCGCGACAGGAAACTATTCGCATAAAGTTTCCTGCCCGGCATGACGCCAATGCGGTCCATCGAGACAGGAAACTGTTAGTAAAAAGTTTCCTACTCGACTTGACGCTATTGCTATTCATCGAAACAGGAAACTATTCGCAAATAGTTTCCTACTCGACTTGACACTATTGCAATTCATCGAAACAGGAAACTATTCCCATAAAGTTTCCTACTCGACTTGACACTATTGCCATCCATCAAAGTAGGAAACTATTCACATAAAGTTTCCTGCCCGACATGACGCCATCGCTGTTCATACCGACAGGAAACTATTTCCTCTTACTCACCATGAAGCCGGTGGCCTGCTGGTTGGCCATGATGACGATGTCGCTGATCTGCACCCGTTTGGGCTGGTCTACGGCGAAGGCAATGATATTGGCAATGTCTTCGGCCTGCAGGGCATCCACCCCTTCATACACCTTGGCGGCCCTTTCCTTATCGCCATGGAAACGGACTTCGCTGAAAGGGGTCTCAACAATGCCCGGCTGGATGGTGGTGACCTTGATGTCGCTGTCAATCACGTCGATACGGATGCCGTCGCTAAATGTCTTCACCGCCGCCTTGGTGGCACAGTATACCGCAGCCCCTGCATAGGCATAGAGGCCTGCCGTGGAGCCCAGGTTGATGATATGGCCTTCATTCTTTTCCAGCATGGCGGGAAGGAATGCCCAGGTCACAAGGAAGAGCCCCTTGATATTGGTATCAATCATCTGGAGGATATCCTCCTCCTTCGTTTCCCCATAGGGTTCCAGCCCTCTGGCCAGGCCGGCATCGTTCAGAAGAATGCGGGGCGTCCCTGCTTCCCGAAGGCAGCGGTCTGCCACCGTCCGGATTTCGTCGGGATTTCTGACATCCAGCTTGTAGCAGATGACAGGCACCCCCATTTCCTCTTCGATTTCCTTTTTCACCGCTGCCAGCTTTTCTTCATTTCTGGCAGCCAGCACCAGGCCATAGCCCTTCCCTGCCAGCGCTTTGGCAGAAGCCAGGCCGATGCCGCTGGTGGCTCCCGTAATGAATGCAAACGAACTCATGATAATCCTCCTTCTTTTTCTGCTATAATAGAATGCAAAACTGATTCCCCTTTATTATACTGGATTCCCCGCCTTTTTCCACGGAGAATCAAAGGAGCTGCTATGAAATACATCATTGCTGCCGCCCTGCTGGCTGCCATTCTGGGAACCGCCGGATGCGGAAATTCAAATCAAAGTGATTCCCAGCCTGCGCCGGCCGCTTCCTCTGCCCCTCAAATCCATACCATTTCCAAAGAGTCAGAAGACCTGTATGTCAAAGCCGTCACCGCTTACGGAAAAGGAAACCACCTCTCCGCACTGGAGCTGGCCAATCAGGCTTTGGAAAAGGACAGCAAAAACTACAAAGCCCTGTCCCTCAAGGGTATTATCCAGGCCTTCGACGTATCGCCGGAGGAAGGGATTAAAACCATTAACCAATCCCTTTCCATCAATCCAAACTACGTGCAGGCCTTTTTTGACATGGCCATGGCCCAGAAACTGGGAAAGCATTATGACGAATCCATCCGTTATTTCCAGAAGGTACTGGACAAAGACCCGCAAAATACCTGGTCCTGGTACGGCATCGCCACCTGCTATGCCGACAAGCGGGATAAGCCTAATGCTTTGAAATATCTGAAGAAAGCCATCGAACTGGACCCGAAGAACGTGAAACCCCAGGCCGCCGTCCAGGACCACTTCCAGTGGCTTCACGGCGACAGCGATTTCCAAAGCCTTGTGAAATAAAGGAGCATCTATGAAATACGCATTCATTCTTTCCATCGTTTCCCTTGTCCTCTACCACGATGACCTGCTGGCAGCTGCCGGAGCCGCCGGGTATCTCGCCGGCATCTTCTTCCTTATCACCTACCGAGAAAAGCCCACTATGCTGGCCATCGGCTGCATTGCTGCCGCCATCATCACCATCATGTACTTCTCCTGGGACTTTTCCTTCGAAGGCTACATGCACATAGGCGTAGCCTGGTCCATGACCATCACCGCCTTCGTTGCCATTCTCACCCTGGTAAGCCTTATATATAAGATAAAAAATAGAATATAAGGGTTCTGAGGGTTCAGAAGGTTCAAAGGGTTCAAAGGGTTCAGAGGGTGTGGTATCGCCTGCGGCGATGAGTATAAAGTCAGCGTTACGAGATTTACTTTTGTGTCGCCAGTGCTGCACAACGAAGTGCCAAAACCTTCTTCCTCTGGAAGAAGGTGGCGCCGTAGGCGCCGGATGATAGCAGGCCTTTCGAAGAAAGGCCGAGGCCCTGAAAGGGCCTGATGTGGCACATAGGTGCAAAGAGCATTATTCGGACCTATCCTCAGGGATTCGCCCAGCTCCTTCCTGGGGAAGGAGCCTGCGTTACGTTCTTACCTCTTCTGTCAAAGGTGCTGCTTGACGGAGAGCATTAGCCCCCTTCCTCTAGAAGGGGGCGCCGGAGGGCGGAGGATACGGGCATGGATTAGACGTTAGAAATCAGACGTCAGACTTCAGGAATTCTTTTCAACCATAAAATTTCACCACCTATTCCATACAAAAAACGCATCATTGATAAAGACATCAACGATGCGCTTTTTTACTGCCTGTCAGTCGGCGGTCTTATGGGATTTGAATTTCAGGAAATAGCCCATGATAATGAGCATACATACCAGGCCTGCCGCATCGCCCAGGATGCCATTTCCGGTAATGCCATCTACCAGGTAGCCTGCTACACAGCTGACAGCCACTACGAGCACATAGGGAATCTGGGTGGACACATGGTCGATATGGTGGCACTGGGCCCCCGCCGAAGCCAGGATGGTGGTATCGGAAATCGGGGATACATGGTCGCCGCCTACAGAACCGGCCAGGACGGCTGCCACAGTCATAATCATGAGATGGGTATCATTGGACACAATAGCCAGTACGATAGGAATGAGGATACCGAAGGTGCCCCAGGAGGTGCCGGTGGCGAATGCCAGGCCGATGGCTACCAGGAAGAAGAGAGCCGGCAGCAGGATGGCAATGGTGGCATTGTCGGATACCACGCTTCCCACATAGCCGCCGATATTGAGGTATTCCTTACCTACAATGCCGGACAGTGTCCATGCCAGGGACAGGATCATAATGGCGGAGGTCATCTGCTTGAAGCCTTCCACGAAGCAGCTGCAGAATGCACTGAAGCTTAAAACCTTACGGGGAATATAAAGGATAAAGGTAAATACAAGGGCAATGAAGGAACCAATCACAAGGCCTCTGGCAGACTCGCAGTTGGCAAAGGCCTCTGCCACGCCCTTTCCCTCCAGAATGCCGCCGGTGTAAAGCATACCGAATACACACCCGCCAATCAGGACTACCAGCGGAAGAACCAGGTCGATGATTTTCCCATTTCCAACAGGTGCCGTGCTTTCATCGTCCGCATACTCCGCCGGAATCACCAGGGTGCCGCCGCTCTGCTTTTCATACTTGGCCATACGGGAAAAATCATGGCCGGAAGCGATGAGGATAATCATGAAAATAATAGTAAGCCAGGCATAGAGATTCAGCGGGATGGTTTCCAGGAAAAGAGCAAAACCGTCGATGGCACTGTCTTCAGGAAGAGAAGAAGTAACCGCTGCCGCCCAGCTGGATACCGGAGCGATGATACATACCGGTGCTGCGGTGGCATCGATAATGTAAGCCAGTTTCGCACGGGTAATTTTGAACCGGTCCGTTACAGGACGCATAACCGTACCTACAGTGAGGCAGTTGAAATAATCATCAATGAAAATCAAAATACCAAGAGCCATGGTAACGAAGAGGGCACTCTTCTTCCCTTTAATATTGCGGGCCGCATAATCCCCATAGGCCTGGGAAGCGCCGGATTTCTGGATGGCTGCCACCATGATCCCCAGAAGAACCAGGAACACAAGAATATACACATTGCTGCCTACCTTGTCCGACATAATGTGGAACATGGTATCGATAGCACCCAGTACACTGAATCCTGCAAACATAAAGGCACCGATAAAGATACCAATAGCAAGAGACATGTACACTTCCTTGGTGGCCAGTGCCAGAATAATCGTGACAATTGGCGGCACCAGAGACCATACAGTTTGAGACATATACATCATCCTCTCTCTTTTGACAATTTCCCATATCGTCAAAACTTAATTTTTATTATTATACAATACTTTCCCCGTTTGTAAAATGTGCGTTGTAATAAATGTTTATTAGTGGGCTGGTGGGCTGGAGCCTGGGGACTGGGGAATGGGGAATGGTTAGACAGTGAGAAAGTGGGACAGTACAGAGTGCTGTCCGCTTACCGCTATCCGTTTTCCGCCGGACACCATATAGGCGGCTTTTTCTGCACTCAAAAAGGGCGCTCTCTCGGGTGCCTCTTTGTAAGCTGCCATCTTATTTTTACATAACAACGATTTTCATCTCGCACTTTGCCAGAAGATACCGATTGGAATTGCAAACCGCGTATAATCTGCCGTCATTGACCGGTATGGTCTTGATAATCGTTTCCATAGCTCACCTATTGCTTTCATCCCGCTTCACTCCGAGGTCCCGTTTATAGTGCGGGCACTTCTCGCCACGCTCTACCTCATCCGGCTTTCCGAAATCTATATCTTCTTCATTAAATGGATATTGCAAACAATTATTCTTGTCGGGGTCATCTGCTCAAGGAGATGGTCCATTTCTGTATACGCATGAGTGGCACCATTTGCATATTACGGGGATAGCTCCGAGAGGGTCAAGTTTACGCTTTTCTTCTTCCATGATTTTCCTCCTCATATCGTATTCCGCGGGCCCATCCAATGACATTCGAAAGATGTACAAAAATCATTCATACTGAAACAGTCGCCGTAATACTCTTTGTTGTCCGGGTGGTTATGGATGACCTTGGCCCCCTGCAGCTTGTCGCCTATGGCGGCCATATCCACGGAGAAGGAGTTCCCTGTGAAACGGCAGGGTTCCCGCCCCATATGCTTCACAGAAACTTTTCGCACCGGATTTCTACTGCCTACCATCATTATACGCCGCATCCCCCTCATGAGCCACAATTCCCGAGTCCCCACTCCCAAATCCCCAGCCCCCTATCC
>NZ_CALGPS010000067.1 GCF_937959425.1 uncultured Dialister sp. | reverse complement strand
CCCCTGTTTCAGGGGTGGGTGGCGAGCGCAGCGAGCCGGAAGGGGTCAGCTGCCTACGGCAGCTAATAAAATATGGGCTGTGAAAAAATGATTTATATTTTTTTCACAGCCCCTCCGCCATAGCGGTGAGGATAGGCCTTTCTTCAGCAAAGGCGCCACGGGAGCGGCAATTCACAACCCGCCGGGCAGGCGCTGCCAAGCGTAAGAACTCTTTCCGCCCCCTGAGCGTCAGCGAACCTTTCTACACAATCTGCGGCGCCGGCAGCCCCTTTTCCCCTTCGGGAATGCCGCCTCCCGCCGCCGGCATCTCTATAGTCAAACCTTCACCAGCCTTGCCCTGAAGGCGATATCCCTGGTGGTTTCCATTTTCTCAAAGCGGATGCGGTAGGAATTGTTCTTTTCATCCACCGCCTCAATAATGCCTTCTCCGAATACGGTGTGGCGCACCCGGTCCCCCGGCTGGAAATGACCTTTTTCTCCGTCGTCCTTCAGGTAGGCGCCGGTTCTTTCCACATAGGCCTTTCCTGCTTTCCACAGGGCTTCATTCACCGGCGGATCAAAGCGGAGGTATTTCCTGTCTATATCCAATATGAAGCGGGACGGGAAACGGGGTGTGCCGTCCAGATTGGTCCCTTCCGCCTCCGTCAGGTAGAGAAGATCTTCCGCCCTCGTCATGGCTACGAAGGCAAGGCGTCTTTCTTCTTCCATCCCCCTTTTCGTTCTTGTCTTACGGGACGGGAATATGCCTTCATTCATGCCGCAGAGGAAGACCACCGGAAATTCCAGCCCCTTGGCGGTATGCACCGTCATGAGGCGGACCGCATCCTTTTCCAGCCCTCGGTCCATATTGGAAAAGAGAGCCGCATGCTCCAGGTAGTCGGAAATGGAAGTTTCTTCTCCTGCCGATGCTTCATATTCAAAAATGGACTGTTTCAGCTCTGCCAAGTCATCCAGCCTTTCCTGGCTTCCTTCGGTGCGGAGCATTTCTTCGTAGCCGCTTTCATCCAGAATGGCGGAGAGCACTTCAGACACCTGCTTTCCCATGCTGTCTTTGGCGAAATACTCGATAAGCTCTATGAAATCCACTGCTTTTGTCTTTTTGAAAAGGGGATCCTCTATATTCTGCTTCAGTGCCTCATAAAGGGTCATGTGTCCTTCTTCTGCCTTTTCGGTGAGGAAATCCATGCGGCGCTTTCCTATATTTCTTTTCGGCTTATTTACGATGCGCCGGAAGGCCATATCGTCTTTATAGGCAATCATGCGGAGATAGCAGATGGCGTCCTTGATTTCCATGCGGTCGAAAAACTGGGCTCCGCTGTAAATGGTATAGGGAATATCCGCCTTCAGCAGCGCTTCCTCCAGATTCCGGGTGACGTAGTGGGCCCGGTACAGGATGGCCATGTCGCTGTATTTCCTCCCCGATTCATGAAGCTTTTTGATTTCCTGAGCCGCCGCTTTGGCCTCTTCCCCTCCATTGGCAGCGGGCATGCAGGTCACCATGTGTCCCTTTTTCTTATGAGAAATCAAATCCTTGGGAATGCGGTTTTCATTCCTGCTGATAAGGGAATTGGCAGCGTTCAGGATTTCCGGCGTGGAACGGTAATTATCATTCATCATGATGGTTTTCACATCCGGAAATTCCCGGTCAAAGTGCAAAAGATAGCGCACATCGGCGCCGCGCCAGGTGTAAATGGTCTGGTCCGGATCCCCTACGATGAAAAGATTGTGGTGATAGCCGCAGAGGGCCTTCATGAGCTTGTACTGGAGCGGATCAATGTCCTGAAATTCATCGATCATGATATATTCCAGCCGCTTCTGCCACTTCAGACGGATTTCCTCATTTTCCTCAAAAATATAAAGGGTGAACTTGATGAGGTCATTGTAGTCCAGGGCAAAGCATTTCTTCTCCTGGTACAGGTAGCCGTAGAAAATGATGTCTTCCACCGTAAGGGCCTGGTGGTACTTTTCATACAGAAGGGACAGGGGCATGGCAATCATGTCCTTGTAATACTCCGGCTGCCACACGCACTTCTTCATTTCAATCATATCCCGGGCCTTATTGAAGGGCATATCCCGGAGCGTAAGTCCCCGCTCCTCATAAATCATCTGCAGCATGTCATCAATGTCTGAATTGTCGATGACCAGGAAATTTTTCGGATAGGACACCGCATAGCTGTCCTCCTGCAGCACCGACACGCAGAAGCCGTGGAAGGTATTGATGTACCCCGTATCATTGTCGCCGGTGAGACTGTGAATGCGCCGCGCCATCTCCCGGGCCGACTTGTTTGTAAAAGTGACACAGAGAATATGGCCGGGAAGAATGCCCAGCTCATTCACCAGGTACGCAAACCGGTAAGAAAGAGCCCGCGTCTTCCCGGATCCCGCACCTGCAATGACCCGTACATATCCCTCTGTGGAAGTGACTGCTTCCTTCTGCTTCTCATTCAGCTCATTCCATAAAGTATCCATAGCTGTCCTCCGAACTTATATTCTAAGAGTATTATACAATAGGAGGGGAGATAATAAAAGGGTTCGTTGCCCTTTGGGCAATGAAGGTTCTAAAGTTTGACGGGCCTCTGGCCCGAAGGTTCTTAAGTTTGACACAGCCTACGGCTGTGAGGGTTGTGGTGGCGGCTTCGCCGCATTATAAAAAAGCGCGGCTTTGCTGCGGAGCATTACGGGACTGACTTCTCACCGGATGACATCATCCTGAACGAAGCAAAGAATCTCGTTACCTGCCGTAAGTGACTCATACGATAGCAGCTGCCGGTCAGCGGGAAGGCCCCACCGAACAGCGGATAACGGATAGCTGGTTTCTCCTGCCCCTTGAGCGAAGCGATGCACAGCGAACATGATTTGAAGGAGCGCCAGCGACGCACAAATCATAGTGAGTCGTTTCCCCTGTGGGGACACAACCCTTTTACGCAGCCTGCGGCGTCAGCCGCGCCCCTTATCAGCATACAGGAATGCCGCCTGCTGCCAATGACTCCATCCTACTGCCACACAATGCAGGCAATGCCTGCCAGTGTAAGCACCACCCCTGCCAGCTGGCGGAGCTTCAGTTTTTCTTTATAAAAAAGGGCGCCTGCTGCCATGAGGGCCGCCACGATGAGGCTGTTGGTGAGAATGAAGGATGTCTGCACCGTCCAGCCGGCCCGGTACATGTACACCACCCCCAGCTCAATGCCTACGATGGAAAAGCCCAGTCCCAGGGCCGAAGGATTCCAGGAGAAAATTTCCTTCTTCCTGTTTTCCCCCTTGGGCGCCAGCAGGAAATAGAGGATAAAGGACGCAAAGGAGGCGGAAAGATAGGTCAACACCAGCGCTGTCAAAGGATGGATGCCGGTGGAGATTTCCTTTACCCCCACCTGGTAGGCAGTGCTGCAGAATACAATAAGCCCGATGGGCCACCAGAATTTCATAGGTCACCTCACGATACAGAACATACCCGCCGCAGCCAGCAGCACCCCCAGGTACTGGATGCCCCGCAGGGATTCGCCATACATCACATGGCCCACCACAAGGAGGGCCACAATGGCCAGGGCGGTGTATACAAGAAATCCGATATTCATGGGCCAGCCCACCCGGTACATATAAATGGAGCCCACCTCCAGCCCCGTAATGGAAAGGCCCACCAGGAGGGCCGCCGGATGGGGCGGGAAAATTTCCTGAAGAATATGGCCTTCCGGTACCATGATTTCAAAAAGAAGGGCGCAGAGAAAAGCGCTCACCAGGTACGTCATCCCCAGTGCCGCCAGCGGACTTCTGCGGGAAGAAAGTTTCCTCGCACAGACCTGGTAGAAAACGTCTGCAAAAACTACAAGAAGTACAGGCCACCACAGGGCAAATAAATGATTCATAAGTCCTCGCTGATATAAAAAAAGTGCTTCCTTCATTTCTCCCGGCCTGCCGGCCGTACCTGCGGAAATGAAGAAAACACCTGGATGATTCCAAGTCCGCCCCACCCGGTGGCGGATCAGTATGTATGTATTATAGCATATGGAGGGCGGCTTCGCCGCCCCGGGTTCAAAGGGTTCAGAGGGTTCCCCCCATTGATATTGTGCCCCCGCTTGCGGGGTGGCAAGGGAACACGATTCGTAGGGGAGCGTCAGCGACCTGAGAATCGTGTGACACGCTTCCCACCGGGGCAAAGGTGGTGGCGGCAGCCACCAAAGGGGGCGCCGCCGGCAGGCGGCATTCATATTGTCGCCGAAGGCGCCCACTTTGCCTCCATGGAGTGGGTCTTGATAACTATCTCTGAACCCATTTGCATTGAGGAGTTCAACCTTCTGATGTCTGCCGTCTGACAGTCTCACGTCTTCCCGCCGACCGGTATTTATCAGCGTTTGTCCCACTGCCTCCACGCGCTGAGATTCTTCGCTCCGCTCAGGATGACAGCCTCCGGCGGACAGCGGACAGCCGATAGCAGCTTCAACCAGCCACCAGCCCACCAGCTCACTCCTTCTCCAGTCTCCTGAAGAATTCACTGACCGCTTCCAGTCCCTTCGCCAGTTTTTCTCCGTCATGGCCGTAACCTACGCGGAAGGAGGAGGGTTCTTCGAAGCAGTCTCCCGGCACGGCAAAAGCGCCGGTTTCATAGTACATGCGGTGGCAGAACAGGGAGGAGGGCATGTCCATGTCATAATATATCAGGGCCATGGTGCCTGCCTTTGGTTTGACGAAAGATACGTGCTTTTCTTCCTCCACCCATCTTTCCAGGACAGGCAGGTTATGGCGAAGGATGGCCCTGTTTCTCTCCAGTATTTTCTCCTTATGATGAAGGGCCAGGGCAGCCACCGATTCATCGAAGAGACTGCAGCTCACCAGGTCATAGTCCCTTACCCGCCGGAACTGGGAGAGGGCCGCCTTGTCCCTTGTGGCCAGCCATCCCAGCCGAAGGCCTGCCAGGGAGAAGGCCTTGGACATGGAGCCGGTAGCAATGCCCTTTTCGTACAGGTCTGCCACCGAAGGACAGCTGTCTTCTTCCTTCTGGGAAACACCGGCATACACTTCGTCACAGAAAAGGTAGGCCCCTGCATTTCTTGCAATTTCCACGATTTCTTCCATCATGTCTTTGGGAATGATGGAGCCGGTGGGGTTATTGGGGTTGTTGAGGCAGATCATACGCACGCCCCGCCGGGCTGCCTGTTTAAGTTCCTCCAGATCCGGCAGGTACCCCTTTTCCTTTTTCAGATGGAGCACCGTCACCTGGGCTCCCAGGGACCGGGGCGCCGAATAAAACTGCTGGTAGCTGGGGGCATAGGCAATGACCCGGTCGCCGGGGCGGATGAGGGAAAAGAAAATATGCTGGTTGCCGCCGGTGGCGCCATGTTCCGTCAGGATTTCATCAGGGGAAATATGTTCATAGAGATGGGAAATTTCCTCCTTCAACTTCCTGTCCCCCCAGATGGAGCCATAGGTCTGTTCCCTTTTGAAAAAGGTTTCCATGAAATCCTGCCGGTCCTCGCCGGAAAGGGTAAAAAGTTCATCCAGAGTAAGAGGCTTGGCACAGGTATCGGTAATATTGTACTTCGCCCCTTCCTCATACCTGTCCATCCAGTCTTCTACGCCAAACTGCTCAACAATCATATGCTTCTCCCTTTCCTTTTATTCCCAGTTCTTGCACACATCCACCCATCCCCTGGACCGAGATGATTTTTCCAGTTCCTCCAGAGTCAGCTTCACGGCGCTGTGGTCCGTGCCTGCCGCCGGATACACGATGTCGAAACGTTTCATGGACACATCCAGGTACACCGGCACCGTGTCCGGCAGGTCGAAAGGACATACGCCGCCGGGCCTGTGGCCGATATACTTTTCGCAGTCTGCGCCTGGAATCATTTTTGCCTTCTTATGGAAGGTTTCCTTGAATTTATGGTTATCCACCCGGGCATCGCCGGCCACCACCACGATAAGGGGTGTGTCGTCCAGAAGGAAGGACATGGTTTTGGCAATCCGCGCCTCTTCCGTTCCAAGCGCCTGGGCTGCCAGTGCTACGGTGGCACTGGAATCCTTCAAATCAATGCACCGGTCAGCAAGACCGAAGGGCGCCAGATAGTTTTTTACTCTTTCAAAGGACATAAGAAATCTCCCTTCCTGCACAGTAATCTTCCCATAATGTATTACTATACCACGAAGGGAGAGCCCTTTTCAATGAAAAGGGGCTGTGAAAAAATGTAGAAATGACACCGCTGCCACTCCACCTCACTGTCATTTCGACCGCAACGCAGTGGAGTGGAGAAATCCCACGTCCTAATGGCACAAGCGGCATGGTGGCAGGAGATTTCTCGGCTCAGAGCCTCAATAGAACAAAAGGCATGATCATCCATAGCCACATGCAGCATCGCTCGAAATGACGTAGAGGCAGGAAGCAGACTGTCATTTGTCCAATTTCTGTAAAAATTTATGTATACAAAAGGGACTGTGAAAAAATGTGATTTTTTTCACAGCCCCCTGCTTGCTGTAATCAATCTTTCACCCTGCCGAAGGGCACCTTCATTTTCAGCCTGCCCGGAATATAATCATCCCTGCCCCATTCGGCAATATGCATGGAGCCCTCTGCCCCCGCTTCCACCCGGCACAGGGCGCAGTTTCCAATGGGATGCTTCCATAAATCATTCAGGGGATACCCGGCGATTTTGAAAAGGATGGTGCTGAGGCAGCCCATATGGCTCACCAGAAGGATGGTTTTCCCTTCTTCCCTGTGAACCATGGCTATAAAGGCCTTCCATGCCCGCTCCTGCACCTGGCGGAAAGTCTCCCCGCTGTCAATATGCACATCCCCCGGGCTGCTCCTCCAGATATCATACTGTCCCGGATAGAGCACATCCATTTCATCCGGCGTATGGCCGTCCCACTTTCCCAGGTCGATTTCCATAAATCCCTTTTCCTCAATCAGCGGGATATTCCTTGTTCCCCTTATGATTTCCGCCGTCTTTTCCGCCCGCGAAAGGGGACTGGTGTAAATCACATCAAAGGGTACGTCTGCCAGCGCCTTTGCCGCATAGGATGCCTGCTCCCTGCCCCTTTCGTTCAAAGGGATGTCACTCCGCCCCTGCATGCGGTGCGCCCCGTTCCAGTCCGTCTCTCCATGCCGTACCATGTATACCGTCGTCATAGCCTGCCTCCTTTGATTCTATCATACCACGTTTTCCCTCCGGATACCTGAGAGACCATAAAAAGGGTTCAGAGGGTTCAGAGGGTTCAAAGGGTTCAAAGGGTTGTGTAGAAGGTTCTTAAGCCTAATGCGCCTGCCGCTGGCGCGGCGCCTTTGCTGCGCAAAGGCCTATCCTCACCGCTATGGCGGAGCTCCTTCCAAAGGAAGGAGCCTGCTTTACGTGCTCTTTCCCGCCGGACAGCCTTTTCCCCGCCGCCATTGACGCAGACTCTCTCACGCCGAGAAGAATATTTCCAGTCCGATGCCCATGAGGATGAAACCTCCTACGATGGTGGCCTTGTCTGCCAGCTTCATGCCGAAGCGGCGGCCCAGGACGATGCCGGAAAGGCAGATGAGGAAGGTCACCAGGCCGATAATAAAGGAGGATACTACTGCCTGTGTCATACCGTAGGAAGCGATAGTGAAGCCTACGGACAGGGCGTCCATGGAGGTGGCCAGACCCTGGATGAGAAGGCACTTGAAATCCGTTTCCGGGCACACTTCTTCCTCCTGTCCCGAAAAGCCATCCTTCACCATGAGGATTCCCAGGGTGAAGAGAAGCACCAGGGCAATCCAGGGGATGAAGGGCAGCACGCTCCGGAAGATATCCACGATCCAGTGGACACAGATCCACCCCACAAGGGGCATGAGGAACTGGAAGAAGCCGAAGGTGCCTGCAATGATGGCCATTTTCCTCTTTTTCATGTAAGGCTCATGAATGCCGTTGGCCAGGGAAACAGAAAAGGCGTCCATGGCAAGGGCCGCCCCCAGAAGCACACTGTTAGCAAGAAATAAAAAATCCATAGTACCACTTCCTCATAAGAATGCCCTCACGAAGCCAACAAAAAAGAGACTCCGTGCAGGTAAAAACCATACACGTGAGTCTCGCAATTTCAAGGAAAGCCAGGCAATGCCAGTATGTTGACTTACTCCACAGGGTGGCTGCTACTCCCTCACTTATTGAGAATCATACCATTTCCCTTCCCTCTTGTCAAAGGAAACAGGCGGTAATCACGGATTTTCTTTAATCGAAATATATTCTCAATTAGGCGGTTTTTCCATTTCCTTCAGCACCTCATCCCAGCTGTCATACCAGGCATAGGCCAACTTCCGGATGGCTTCCCCGTCCTTTTCGGAATACCTGTCATAAATGGCGCCTGATGGAATGCCTGCTGCCCTGGCCGCCTCCACCCCTGCCAGGGAGTCTTCGAAAATGAAGCAGTCTTCCTTCATAAGGCCCAGGTCTGCCATCAGCTTTTCATGCACCTCCGGCGACGGCTTAATGGAAGAAACATCCTCTCTTGTATAAATGGCAGTGAAATACCTGTCCAGCGGCGCTTTCTTCCGGATATTATCATTCAGGCTGCGGTAAATATCCATATTGGCCCTTTTGGTGGTGGTGGCAATGACCAGAATCTTTCCCAGGCTGTGGAGCTTTTTGATGGCCTCCGGCGCCCCGTCCTTGTAGTCCACCCTATGGATGAGGAAATCCCGAGAAATTTCGTAGCGTTTCCGGAAGACCTCTTCCCCGCTCCAGGAGCATCCGCAGTGACGGGCCAGGGCAAGGCAGTAGGAGAGATAGGGGTTCTCGTCATTCCCGTGGGCAGCCAGAAAGCTGTCCCGTCTTCTCCCCACCGCCATTTCTTCCTCCGCCGGCCCGCCCATGGCGTCCATAAGGGCCTGATCCACCTGGTTCCATATGCCTATGGAGTCGATAAGGGTGCCGTCCATGTCAAAGATAACGGCCCTGGCTCCAAGAAGGAGGTTCTTATTCTTTTCCAAAGGGCTTCACTCCTGCCACCGCTTCCTTGGCATCAATCCGCTTTTCGCCATTGTCCACGTCGATTAATACATAGCGATCATTACCCATGCCCATTTCCTTCATATAAGTGAGCTGGCGAAGGCCGTGGCGGGACTCCATCCGTTCCACCAGGTCATGATGGTCTTCTTCCTTCATGGCATACACCATGTCCACGGAAGCCTGGTCGATGGAGAGAATATCCAGGGAAGCCAGGATGCCCACGTTCGGCGTCACTACGGGCATGGCATTCACCCCTTCGCAGTCGCAGGATACGGACATATTCCGCATGACGTTGATGAAGGCGATGTGTTTTCCAAAATAATCTACAGTCGCTTTGGAAGATTCGGTAATCCTTTCCATGAATTCTTCCTTGGCGATGGACCACTGATCCTGACCGGGCCAGGTATGAATCATGGCCTTGCCGATACGGCCGTCGGCGCAGCCGATGCCGATATTCTTATTGGAACCGCCGAAGCCGCCCTGCACATGGCCCTTGAAATGGGTAAGCACCAGCATGGAGTCATAATTCGTCTGGTGGCTGCCTACGGACATTTCCGTAAACCATTTGCCTCCCTTTACCGGAAGCATGACAGTCCCTTCCTCGTCCATAATATCCACCGGTGCAAAGGTCCAGCCATTCACCTCCAGGGTCTTCCTGTGGTCTTCCGTGGTATACCGGTCGCCGTCGTAGTAGGTATTGGTTTCCACGATGGTGCCTTCAGGAATGTCTTTTTCCATGAGCGCCTTCACCCAGGGCCGGGGAATGATATTGGGGCCATGCTGCTCTCCCGTATGAAGTTTCACCGCCACTTTACCGGTGAGATTCTCATTGATTTTCTCATACATACGGATGAGTCCTGACGCCGATAAATCACGGGTGAAATAGACAATGGACTCATTGCCCGTCCTTTCTGCATAGGGAATATAATGGTCTCCGCCAATGCCTGCTTTTTTTTCTTTTTCCATTTCATTTTCCTCCATAAGACTGCTCGGGGAAGCAGCAGGCCCTCCTACTTTTCGTCCAGAAAGCGTGCCGCCTCCGGATTCTTCCTGATTTCCCGAATATCCTCCTCTGTGGGATAGACGGGGATGTCCCGGTCATGGTTCACAAGGCAGAGGAATCCAAGAATGTCTCCCATGTCCGCCTTGAACTGATGCCATTCCCAGGGAGCGATGGTGATGAAATCTCCTTCATGGACTTCCACCACCCGGTTTCCCAGAAGGGCATGGCCTTTCCCTTTGAAAATCATGACTGCATGCATGTGCTCATGATGTTCAAAGGAAGAAAAGCCTCCCTTTTCCACCTGGAAATAGCGGAACTGCACCGGAAGATCCGCTTCGTTATCAAAAAGAACCTGTTTGGTCACATCCCGGAATACGCCGGGATTTTCCTTGTAAATGTGGGGCTCAATGCCGTCCCATCTGTTTTTGTCCTGATGAAATCGATGTATCATATGTCCTCCTGTTCTTTCATTATTTTATCATAGACAGGAAAGAGTCGGTAAAGGTTTCATCTCCTTCATTATAGAAAGTGAAAGTGGACTTTAGTCAAGGGGAGGGATGGGTGAGCCGCGCATAATCGTGATGATAAGTTTCCTATTCGACGTGGCACCGCTTACTTTCATACCGGCAGGAAACTGTTTGCGAATGGTTTCCTATTCGATGTGGCACCACTGCAATTCATCTCGACAGGAAACTGTTTGCGGAAAGTTTCCTGTCCTACGTGACACCGCTGCGTTTCATACCGACAGGAAACTATTCGCGAGTGGTTTCCTGTACACCATGACACTGCTGCAATTCATACAGGCAGGAAACTTTCAGACAAGCAGCAAAAAACGCCGCCGTGAGGCAGCGTTTTCCATTTGACCGATTATTTCAGCACTCCGATTTCCCTGTAGTACTTTTCAGCGCCCGGATGGAGGGGTACGCCTGCAATGTCTTTCACTGCATTTTCAGCGGTGAGGCCTTTCAGGTTCTTCTGGGACTGGCCCATTTCATCCATGTGTTCCCAGAGGGTCTTGGTGAGCTGGTAAACCACGTCATCCGGCAGGTCGCCGCGGCAGAACATAACCATCTTAATGGCAGAGGTCTGTACGTCCTTGTCCTGGTTGGGGTAGGTGCCTGCTTTGATGGTGTACTTGGTGTACCAGGGGTACTTGGCCTTCAGCGTATCCATGAGGGTATCGTCAATAGGTACCAGGTGGGCGCCGCTGGTGAGGGCCTGGGTGACGGCGGAAGCGGGAGCGCCGGACATAATCCAGGCGCCGTCGATGGAGCCGTTCTGCAGCATGTCTGCCGCATCGCCGAAGGTAATGTATTCCGCTTTAATATCATCGGGGAACTTCATGCCTGCGGCGGTGAGATGGGCTTCCGCTTCGTTGTACACGGAAGAACCGGCGGAAGCGACCGCAAAATGCTTGCCTTTGATATCCTGGATGTTTTCAATGCCGGAATTGGCGCTGGCCACCACCTGGTTCGGGTTGAGGTAGAGACCGCCGATAACCTTCAGATCCGGATAAGCATGGTCCTTGAAGGTGTCCAGTCCCTTGTAGCACTGATACACGTTGCTGGCAATGGCAATGGATACCTGGGCTTCCCCGTCGGAAACCATGTTCAGGTTTTCAATGCCGCCGGCAGAGGCCTGGCTGGCTGCCTGTACGCCGGGTACATTATTGCTCCACATATTGGTAATAGCTGCGCCTACTGCATAGAGTGCACCGGAGGCTCCGGCGGTGGGGAAATTAATTTTCAGCGTCTGCCCTGCTGCCGGTTTGGCACTTCCGCCTGCCTTCTTATCATCTCCGCATCCTGCAAAGGCGCCTGCCATCACCATAGCCGCCATGGATACTGCCAATACTTTCTTCCAGTTTTTCATCATGTTTCCTCCCTTACTGCAATTCTTCCTTTATAAATGACAGCGCAAACGATACACTGCATCGCATGGCTGTGATTTCTATGCTGCTTCTATTTCTTTTTCCTTATTCCTCTTCATCCACTGGTAAATGCATACTGCTGCAATGCCTGCCGCTCCGGCCGCATCGGTTAAGATGCCGGGAAGGAGCAGGAATGGCGATGAAGCGATGAGGATGATCCTTTCCACCATGCTGCAGCGGCGGATAATCCATCCCTCCAGCCCCGCCACCAGGGCAAAGGTGCCTACCATGGCAGTAAACACAGCCCAGCCTGTATCAAAAAGGGTGGCTGTTTTGGACACGCCGATGAGGAGCACCGGATTATCCAGGAAAAAGAAGGGAATAATAAATCCGATGAGCCCCAGGCGCACCGCCCAGAGGCCCGTCTTCGTCTGGTCCGAATCCGCAATACCGGAAGCCACATAGGCGGACATGGCCACCGGCGGGGTGATATTGGACAGGCAGGCATAAATGAGGCAGAACAGGTGGGCAATGAGGGGAAGGGCCCCTGCTTTAATGAGCACCGGCACCGCTACCGCCTGCACGATAACGTAAGCCGCAACGCCGGGAACGCCCATTCCGAGGATGGCGGACATGATCATCACCAGGAAACCTGCCAGATAAATGCTGCCTCCGTTCACCACGGAAAGGATGAGGTAGCCCATGTTGAGCCCCAGGGATGTAAGAGTTACCGTACCGATGATAACGCCGATGATAACGCAGCATACGCCTACGGAAATGGCACTTCTTGCCCCTTCCACCACCGCCGCCAGGATTTTATCCGGCGTCATGCGGGTTTCTTTTCTAAGCCAGCTGGCTCCGATGGTGACGAAAATGGAAATCACTGCTGCATAAAGGGGCGTGAAACCTGCAAACATGAGACCGATAAGACTGATGAGTGGCAGCACCAGATGGCCCTGCTCCTTGATAACCTTCATGGCGTCAGGAATATTTTCCTTGGCAATGCCCGAAAGGCCCAGCCTTTTCGCTTCAAAATGAACGGCAAAGAGCAGACCGATATAGTACAGAAGCGCCGGCGTCACCGAAGCCAGAGCCACATAGGTATAGGACAGATTCAGGAATTCCGCCATCACGAAACCCACGGCCCCCATAATAGGCGGCGTGAACTGGCCGCCGGTGGAAGCCACCGCTTCTACGGCGCCGGCGAATTCCTTCTTGTAGCCGGTGCGCTTCATCAAAGGAATGGTAATGGTGCCGGTGGTTGCCACATTGGCAATGGCGGAACCGTTGATCATGCCCATGAGCCCCGAGGCAATGACTGCCACCTTGGCAGGGCCGCCGGATGTGCGTCCCACCAGGGTAAGGGAAAAATCATTAATGAAATGGGAAAATCCGCTATATTTCAAAAAGGCGCCGAATACGACGAAAAGGAAAATATAGGTAGCCGATACGCCGATACCGGTGCCCAGAAGGCCCTGGGTGCCCCAGAACTGGGTAATGAGCACACGTTTCAGCGTAAAGCCGTTGTGCCCCAAGTACCCCGGCAGGTAAGCGCCGAACCAGTTATAAGCCAGGAAAAGGGCCGCCAGGATGGCCAGATTTCCCGACGCCCTCCTTGCCGCTTCAAAGACGCAGATCAATGCCACAAAGGCGATTCCGATTTCCAGATTGTTAATCCTTCCGCCGGTCTGGGCAATGCGGGTGTAGTTAAAAATCAGGTAAAGGAAAGACCCCACGGAGCCCAGGATAAAGAACCAGTCCCACAGTGGCGGCAGCTTTCTCCGCCGCTTTTCCTTCTTATACGTAGGAAATAAAAGAAATGTAAACAGCAGAAGAAAAATACAGTGAATGGCACGAAGATTAATGGCACTGATAGCGCCGATGGTGGTGAAATAGAGCTGGAACGCCGTCCACACACATAAAAGGACCACGATGGCCTTTCCCAGAGGGCCGTCATAAATCCTCATGCGGGAATCGGCATCCTTGTCCTCCAGCATCTTCTGAGCCTTCCTGTCCAGCTCCGCTTTCGTCCCTTCCACATCTTCCAGACGGACGTCTGCTTTGTCATTGTTCATTTGTCAAAACTCCTCCCAAACTTCTATCCTCCGTCAAGCAGGCCTGCCCAACACCGGGCAGCCCTATTTTTCCGAAAGTAATTAATGAAAGTATATCACGAAAGGAAATCAGATGCCAGTGGGGGCAGTGATACGCCCTTTGGGTGCAAAGGTTCAAAGGGGAAGGTGGACGGCCCTTCGGGCCGAGGGTTCCAAGGGTTCTGAAGTTTGACGCAGCCTGCGGCTGCGAGGGTTATGGATTGCCTTCGGCAATGAATATATATGCCGCTCTGCGGCAGGCGTTACGGGATTACCTTCCTGCCCCACCGTCATCGTGAGCGCCAGCGAAGGATCTCCGTATGTGCCGTTAGTATCTCTGCCCAGGGAAGCTGATCTCCGACAGCCGGGAGCCGACAGCCGGAAGCTGGAAGCCGACAGCTTCTGACAGCTTCTATCGTCTAATTTCTATCTTCTAACTTCTATCGTCTATCTTCTAATTTGTAGTATAATAATAAATGTGATAATTATTCTCTATTACAGGAGGTTCCCTATGAAAGAAACATACAGCAGAACAAAGTCCGTATGGCAGCGCATGAATAAGAAAGAGCGCCAGTCCGTTATGGATTACGGTGAAAAATACAAAGCTTTCCTTGACACCGCCCGCACCGAACGGCTGGCTGCCGCTGAAATCATCCGCCAGGCAGAGGAAAAGGGATTCAAGCCGGTATACGACATGAAATCCCTGAAGCCGGGGGACAAGGTGTACTGGAACCAGAAGGGCAAGTCCGTCATTCTGGCAGTGATTGGTCAGGAACCGGTGCATGAGGGCATTAAAATCGTGGGTTCCCACATCGACTCCCCCCGTCTGGACCTGAAAGCCAATCCGGTTCACGAGCAGGAAGGGGTAGTCTACTTCCGCACCCATTATTACGGCGGCATTAAGAAATACCAGTGGCCCACCATTCCCCTGGCCCTCATCGGCGTCATTTATACAAGAGACGGAAAGAAAGTGGAAATTAATGTGGGCATGAAGGAAGGAGACCCCATTTTCTACGTATCGGACCTCCTCATCCACATGGCCCAGGACCAGATGAAGAAACCCCTTGCCGAAGGCATTACCGGTGAACAGCTGCAGGCCATTGCCTGGACCAATGCAGAAGGAAAAGCAAAGCCGAAGGAAGTCTTCATGAAATGGCTGAAAGACACCTACGGCATTGAAGAAGAAGACTTTGCCACCGCTGAACTGGAACTGGTGCCTGCCACCAAGAGCCGGGACGTGGGATTCGACCGCTCCCTCATCGCCTCCTACGGCCAGGATGACCGGGTATGCTCCTACGCCAACCTGGAAGCCATTCTGGACGCCAAGCCCGGCGTAAAGACCCAGGCCGCCCTCCTCACGGACAAGGAAGAAATCGGCTCCTACGGCAACACAGGCATGGAATCCTCCTACTTTGTGAAATTCGTGATGAAGCTCCTTTCCCTCCAGGGACAGAACACTATCCTTGATTTCTATGAAACCATGGAAAACAGTGAAATGCTTTCCGCTGACGTGAACTCCTGCCTGGATCCCATGTTCCCGGAAGTGTCGGAAAAGGACAACGCTTCCTTCATGGGCTACGGCATCAACCTCACCAAGTACGGCGGTGCCAGAGGCAAAGCCGGCAGCAACGATGCCAACGCTGAATTCCTGCAGAAAATCCGCACCATCTTCAACGAAGCCGGCGTATGCTGGCAGATTGGTGAACTGGGCAAGGTAGACCAGGGCGGCGGCGGCACCATCGCCTTCATGATGGCCGACTGGGGCGCTGAAGTCGTGGACTGCGGCACAGCCATGCTCTCCATGCACTCCCCCTATGACCTCCTCTCCAAAGCCGATGCCTACGAAACCTACCTGGCCTACAAGGCATTCTTTGAAAGTAAATAAAAAAGCAATCAAAAAAACGGCGCTTCGGCACCGTTTTTTTGATTACTTTTCAGTATGTGCGGTTGTTCTATCTTTTCAGCCTTCTTTGCAAAGTAAACGCAGCCCTTCTATATAACCTTCAGCTCGTACGGAAGCACCGGACTGTCTCCCCTGCCCGCCAGAGGCGGGAGCCCCCTTCAGCATCGGGAATACAGCCTATCCCATGTCTGACGTCTGCTGTCTTCCCGCCGACCGGTATTGACCCCGCAAAAAGGCCATACCGTCTTGTACCGAGATCCTTCGCTGCCGCTCAGGATGACGGCATCCAGCAGGTAGGTGCGTATCGGACAGCGGACAGCGGATAGCGGACAGCCGTTTACCTATCCCCCTGTCCTGCTTTCCCACTTTCCCACTTTCCCACTGTCACACTGTCACACTATTTCCTTTCGGGAAATACCCGATTCAGCAGATAGGTCAGCCCTGCAAACACAGCCATCACCACGAAAAGAAGGGGGTAGGCGATAACCATCAAAGCCACCGATGATTCTACACTTGTCATAATTTCCTCCTTATCCTAATACCGGAATCAAAGCCAGCACCAGACCGCCGGCAACCACCGATGCCACCTGGCCAGCCACGTTGACGCCCATGGCGTGCTGGATAATATAGTTAGACGGATCCTCCTTCAGCGCCATTTTCGCAATCACCCGTCCCGACATGGGGAAAGCGGAAATGCCGCAGGCACCGATCATGGGGTTGATTTTCTTTTTCAGAAAAAGATTGGCCAGCTTGGCAAAAAGCACGCCGCCTACGGTGTCAAATACAAAGGCCACAGCACCCAGCGCCAGGATTTTGAGGACGTCCAGGGTGAGGATATTTTCCGCCGTCATGGTGGCACCTACAGTGATCCCCAGAAGGAGGGTCACCAGATTGGACAGCTCATTCTGCGCCGCATTGGACAAAGAGTCGGTTACACCGGACACCTTAATCAGGTTGCCAAACATGAGGGCGCCGATGAGGGGCACGGAAATAGGCGCCAGAATGCCTGCAATAAAAACCACCATCAGGGGAAACAGGAAACGGGCTGTCCAGGAAACAGGCTTCTCCGCCTTGAAGGGCATGCGGATCATGCGCTCCTTCTTCGTGGTCAGCAGCTTCACAATAGGCGGCTGAATAATAGGCACCAGAGACATGTAGCAGAAAGCCGTCACCGTCAGCGGCGCCAGGAGATTCGTGGCAAACTTCTGGGCCACGAAGATGGTGGTGGGGCCGTCTGCGGCACCGATGATACCGATGGATGCAGCCTCATTGAAGGGGAATCCCGCAAAAGAAGCCAGAAGGGCAGCCGCAAAAATGCCGAAATGGGCAGCTGCCGCAAAGAGCATGACATAGGGAGCGCGGATGAGGGGGTCAAACTCGCACATGGCTCCGACCGCGATGAAAATCAGCACCGGGAAAAGCTCATTGGCAATGCCTGCCTCATAGAGCACGGACAGGAAGCCCGGCTCCCCGCCTGCCGCAGGAATCACCGCAAAGTGACCGGGAATATTGGCCAGAATACAGCCCACCCCCATGGGGAAAAGAAGCATGGGCTCATAATCCTTCTTCACCCCCAGATAAATGAGGAGCCCGCCGATGAGGAACATCATCCATACGGAAATATCCCCCATGCCCATGACCCCGCTGAACAACTCATTTGCAATACTCTCCCAGGCTGTCATTGAAACCTCCTAAATGAATAAAAATGCAAAATATTTTTCATGAATCCTTTTTCCTTTCTTCCAATCCCTTGGAAAAGCAATAACCTGTAATGCATGAATTATTTTTAAAAAAAAGACCTGACATTTTTCAATGCCAGGTCCTTCAATCAGGATGAATTTCCTACCCCTGTGCCATACGCAGGAAACAAAATATAAAGTTATCTTTTATATTATAGATTATAACCGAAAACAGGAAGAATGACAAATACAAGAATGGCCCAGATAATGCCGGAGCCGATAAAGATGCCCGCCGTAATGGCAAAGCCCTGTTTGGAATTCGGCACTCCCAAAAGGCTGAAATTGCCAAATACACCGCGGCGCACCATAAAGCCATTGGACTTCCGCTGGCGGAACCACTTCAGTTTATTCTCCTGTCCGATACTGTAAGCCACAATAATAGCCACAATGGACGCCACCAGCCAGTAAAGCAGGAAACGGGCTGCGCTGAAATCATGTACATCAGATAAATCAATTAGCTGCATAATTAAGACTCCTTATCAAGTGTAATGATATCAGCATTTGAGAGAGAATGCAAGGGGATAATCAAGGGGGCTGCTGCCGCCCTTTATATTCCGCGCCCGAAGGGCGCCGCCTCAACCCTCACGCCGAAGGCATGTCCAACCTGGGAACCTTTTCCACAACCCTTCTACACAACCCGCCTGCGCCAGCAGGCCACAACCTGCGGCGAAGCCGCGCCCCTTTCCCCTTTATATTCGGCGCCCGAAAGGCGCCACCTCAACCCTCACGCAGAAGGCGTGTCCAACCTGAGAACCTTCGCCCGCAAAGCGGGCGTCAAACTTCAGCCCCTTGCTTTCCGAAGGAAAGCATCAAAAAAGCACCCTCCTTCGAGAGTGCTTTTCTTGACAGATTTCTGAAAGGAAATCAGCCTCCGAACTGTGCCAGCATGGTGCCTGCAGCAACTGCAGTACCGATAACGCCTGCTACGTTCGGGCCCATAGCCTGCATGAGCAGGTAGTTGGACGGGTTGTCTTTCAGACCTACAATCTGGGATACGCGGGCTGCCATTGGTACGGCAGATACGCCTGCGGAACCGATCAGCGGGTTCACCTTGTTGCCGGATGCAATTCTCATGATCTGGCCGAAGAGTACGCCGCCTGCGGTGCCTGCTGCGAATGCAACGAGGCCCAGGAAAATGATTTCAATGGTCTGGAGACGAAGGAATTTATCACCGGTCATGGTGAGGCCTGTGCCGGTTGCCAGGAAAATGGTAACGATGTTGCACAGTGCGTTCTGTGCGGTATCAGACAGACGGGCGGTTACGCCGGAAACTTCAAACAGGTTGCCCAGGCAGAGCATGCCCATGAGAGCTGCTACCGGCGGGAGCAGCAGGGATACCACGATGGAAACGACAATGGGGAATGCCACCTTTTCGAAGTGGGTTACAGGACGAAGGTTGGTCATTCTGATTTTTCTCTGTTCCTTGGTGGTGAACAGCTTCATGATTGGCGGCTGAATCAGCGGCACCAGGGACATGTAGGAGTAAGCTGCTACGGCTACGGCACCGAGAAGGTGAGGAGCCAGTTTGGAAGTCAGATAAATGGAGGTCGGGCCGTCAGCGCCACCGATGATACCGATGGAAGCTGCTTCCTGCACATTGAAGCCCAGAAGCATAGCGCCGGCCAGTGCTACGAATACGCCGATCTGGGCAGCAGCACCAAGGAGCATGGTCTTCGGGTTAGCGATGAGAGGACCAAAGTCGGTCATAGCGCCTACGCCCATGAAAATCAGCGGCGGGAAAATTTCATACTTAATACCAAATCCAATAGCCATCATAACGCCCATATCGGTTTCAAAACCGGTATTCGGGAAGTTGGCCATAATATCGCCGAAGGCGATGGGCATCAGCAGAAGAGGTTCGTATTCTTTTGCGATTGCCAGATAAAGCAGGACAATGCCTACCAGAATCATAATGATGTTTTCGATGGTGAGGGCGGCAAAGCCGGAGTCAGTCCATACGGAAACAAGTGCTCTCATGAAGCCATCCATATTTGTATCCTCCTAGTCTAAATGGTTATGTTTTACTTATTTCTTCTTGTTCTTGGTGGGATCCACAATGTGAATCAGCTGGATAACGAAGGCAAGGAAAATCAAAACAGCAAATACGATAACCATGTTGGTGAGACAAATGGAAAGCGGGCTTGGAGATGCCATGTACTAATCCACCTTTCTTTATATACAGCCTTTGGAAAAAGATTTCCATCCCGCCCTGGGCGGGGCGGAAATCTTTTTTCATAAGGCATAACGGACTCCGGGCTTTTATCCCGGGAAGAATGGCCAGAAAATCGGGATGATTGCAACGCTTGCGATGAATGTAATCAGGCAGAGCGGAACGCCGACTTTGACATAGTCATTGAAAGAGAATCCGCCGGGGCCCAGTACCAGGGTGTTTGGCGGAGTAGCCATTGGTGTTGCAAAGGCCATGGATGCTGCGATACCGATGGACATAAGTACCGGTTTCGGGTCAGCGCCGATGGACTGGGCAATGGAAATACCAATTGGTGCAAGAAGTGCTGCAGATGCAGTGTTACTCATGAACTGGGTCAGTACGTTGGAAATCAGGTACAGTACAGCGCAGAGAACGATGGGGTTCGGGTTTTCACCCATCATGCCTACTACGGTGTCGGCAATCAGTTTGCCTGCGCCTGTCTTATCCATAGCGGTAGCTACGGAAAGCATGCCGGCGAACAGGAAAATGGTTACCCAGTCGATACCTGCATAAGCTTCCTTTTCTTTCAGGCAGCCGGTGATGACGCAGAGAATGGCGCCGGTAACGGCAGCGGTCTGAAGAGGAACGGTCTTGAGGTTCAGAGCCATAGCA
>NZ_CALGPS010000066.1 GCF_937959425.1 uncultured Dialister sp. | reverse complement strand
AGAAAGCCAGCTCCCCCGATCCCGATCGAGGGTTCAGAGGGTTCTCTCTCCCCCCGTTGTCCCACCGCTTGCGGGGTGGCAAAGGAACTGGAGTCACTCCAGCGAACTGGATTCGTAGGGGAGCGTGAGCGACCTGAGAATCCAGTGAGTCGGTGATAGCCGTGCTGCAGGGGAGCCTAAGCGACCTGAGAATCCAGTTCCCTCTCCCCCCTGACAAGCAGGGGGGCGCAAGAGAGTATATAGGCGCTCGCCACCCACCCCTTAGACAGGGGTGGGCAAGGACGTTACGTGCTGACCTTCCCGCCGGACACGGTCATTCTGAGCCGCAGGCGAAGAATCTTGGTGAGTGCCGCCAGTGACTCATCTGCCTGTAAATACCAGTCGGCGGGAATTGGCCACCCTTGGTAGCCCCCTATCCTGCTGCGCGGGGCTTCCCCTTAAAAGAGGCAGAATACGCCTCTGTTTTCCTTCGAAATCGTATGGTACCAACCGCCCAATGGGCTTGCTGCCGACAGGCAGCCTTTATACTCATCGCCGTAGGCGATACCACAACCCTCAGACGCGAAGCGTCTGTCAAACCTAAGAACCCTCGGGGGCGATAGCCCCGTCAGTCTTAAAAACCTTTTACATACTCCCCTCCGGGCGCCGGGCCCTTGCTTTTTCCATGGAATAGAGTAAAATACAGGCAATAACCCATTTTGCGGGGTATCCCACCATGCCCCACAGTAGGAGAGGAGAATAGTAGAATGAATTTAAAAAAAGTATTTGCCATGATTCTGGCAGGCATACTGGCCCTCACCGTATCCCTGTCATTTGCAGGCTGCGGCAAAGGCCCGGGAAGCACGTCCGCCGGCGGTGAGAAAAAGCCGGTGAAGGTCACGCTGGGTATGCTCCGGCTCACCAGCAGCGCACCCCTTTTCATTGCCATGGAAAAGGGCTATTTCAAGGATGAGGGCATTGACATCGATCCCCAGTGGTTTGATGCAGCCCAGCCCATTGCCGTAGCCACCGCTTCCTCCAAAGTCGATGTAGGCGCCACCGGCATTACGGCCGGCCTGTACAATATGGCCGCCAAAGGGCAGAAGCTTTACATTGTGGCCGATAAAGGCAGGGAAGAAAAGGGATACTCCTCCTCCGCCCTGCTGGCCGCTTCTTCCGAATACGACAATGGCCTGACTTCCATCGAAGCACTGAAGGGCAAACGGGTAGGCATTACCCAGAAAGGCTCCACCTTCCATTACATGCTGGGCCGGATGCTGGAAGCCAAAGGCCTTTCCCTGGATGATGTAACCATCGTTCCCCTGGGCAAACTGTCCGCTGTCATGGCAGCCCTGCAGAGCGGCCAGATTGACGCCTGCATCCTGAACGAACCGAACATTACGAAAGTCAGGAACGAAGGCTACGGCAAGGTCATTACCCAGGTCAGTGAAATCATGCCCTACCAGACCAGCGGCATTTTCTACTCCCCCGAATTCGCCAAGAACAAGGACGCAGCCGTCCGTTTCATGAAAGCCTACAACAAAGCCTGCAACGAGTACTACAGCGCCGTAGTAGACAAAAAGGATCCGTCTAAACTGGACGAAGTGGTGAAAATCATCTCCAAGTACGTAAAGACGCCGGAAGCGGACATCCGCCTGGGCCTGCCCTATGTGGATAAAAACGGCGTGCTCATGGCTGATGACATCAAAACCCAAATCGACTGGTACTCCTCCCATGGCATGATCGACGGGAAACTGGATGCCAAAGATGTGGTAAACACTTCCTTCCTGGAAGAAGCCATGAAGAAATAATAAAAAGCGCCGCAGACAAAGCGGCGCTTTCTGCGTAATGGGCCATTATCCCCTTACCGCTGCCCGCCGGCCATCCACCATCCTGAGGGGAAGCGAAGGATGATGGTGCCGGACATTAGTGTTTCCTTTGGCACCAGGGAAGAGGTCAGACAGCAGATAAGCGGCATTCCCGAAAGCAGGCGGACCGGTTCAAAGGGAGTTATATGGCACCACATGATATCTAATACACCCCCTACCCCCTAAACCTTTTCCAATATATAAAAATGGAGTCATCTATGGAAGTTATGATTGAAAATGTAAGCAAATCCTTCCGGAACGGGCAGAAAACCCTGCCGGTGCTGGAAGACATCAATTTGGAGCTGCACAAAGAAGAATTCGTAGCCCTGGTCGGCCCTTCGGGCTGCGGCAAGTCCACCCTCCTCAATATCTGCGCCGGCCTTCTGTCGCCGGACGCGGGATCCGTCTATTTCACAGGAGAAGATGTAAAAAGCGAACCCCGGGTATCCATCGTTTTCCAGGAAACCGGACTCATGCCCTGGCGGAATGTGTATGATAACATCGCCTTCGGCCTGGACGCAGGCCATGTGCTTCCCAAAAAGGAGTGGAAGGAAAGAATCGACCACTATATTTCCCTGGTAGGCCTCACGGGATTTGAAAAATCCTACCCCCACCAGCTCTCCGGCGGTATGCGGCAGCGAGTGGGCATTGCCCGGGCCCTGGCCATCAATCCGGACCTTCTCCTCATGGACGAACCCTTTTCCGCCCTGGACGCCCAGACCCGCATCATCATGCAGCAGGAACTGGTAGCCCTGTGGGAGAAGACAAGGCTCACCACCCTCTACGTCACCCATAATATCCAGGAAGCGGTGATGCTGGCAGACCGGGTGGTCCTCCTTTCCCGCCGCCCCGGCAAGGTGCGGAGCATCCTCTCTATCACCATCCCCCGGAGCGATAGGGAGAAACCGGAACACGCAGAAGAAATCGACCGCCTCACCCGCACCATCTGGGAACATATCAGCAAAGACGCCCTGGAAGCTATGACGGAGGTGAACCGATGAATAAATATGTGGTTGAAAACAAAATGAAACGGTGGCAGAAAAGTTACAGCCCCGCCGTATCCCTGATTTCAGTGGCTGCCCTCCTCCTTCTCTGGGAAGGCATCTGCCGGGCAGGGGTGGTATCCGCCCTCTTCCTGCCGCCGCCCACCCTTATTATTTCCTCCCTCCTGGACATGATAAAAGACGGAGAAATCGGCGTTTCCCTGGCAGCCTCCCTGTACCGCATCCTCATGGGCTTTATCCTTGGCAGCGCCTTCGGCCTTCTCGTGGGCCTTGTCACCGGCACCTCCGCCCTGGCGGACCGCATGGCGAATCCCATCGTGAACGCCCTCTACCCCATTCCTAAAATCGCCCTCCTCCCCCTCTTCATCCTGTGGCTGGGCATCGGCGAAGTATCCAAAGTCACCATCATCGCCCTGGGCGTCTTCTTCCCGGTGGCCATGAACACCTACTCCGGCGTGAAAAACGTGGACACCCTCCTCATCAAGGTGGCCGTGAGCTTCCACGCCGGCTGGGGCTACACCATGAAAAACGTGGTCCTGCCCTACGCCCTTCCCATGATATTCGCCGGCCTCCGTATCGCCGCCGGCACGGCCCTCCTCCTTCTGGTGGCGGCGGAAATGATCGCCGCCGAACAGGGCATCGGCGCCCTCATTCTTCACTACGGCGACCTCATGATTACAGAACGGCTCATGGCCGGCGTCATCGTCCTCTCCGTGCTGGGACTCATCTTCAACCTGTTCCTCCAGTTTTTGGAGAGGAAACTGGTGCCCTGGAACCATAAGGAGTAGGGAAAGTCTATCAGACATCAGACGCTTTATCGCCATTTCAAAAGGAACCGTATAACACAGCTGCTGCCTCGATTCCTTCGTCATTTCGAGCGGAGGGAAACGGGAAAATGATGCGGACGGCCCATGGAGATGGTGAAGAGGAGTCGAGAAATCTCACTCCGGAGCAGTATCAGCTCCGCTGCGGCGCTAGGGAAGCACTGATTATCATTACCAGCATAGATGTAAAAGAAAAGGACTGCGAAGAAATGATTGCTGTTTTTCGCAGTCCTTTTATATATAGAATGAGGGGAGCTCCTGCTTGCGTAATACTATATCAATATAAAGCGTACATTTATTTTAAAAATATAAAATAAATGTACTCGCTGCATCAATAAAATATGAGATGAAAAGCAGTATTTAATCAATAAACAACGGTTCTATGAATGGAAAAGATGAATTCACTTAAAAGCTATGCTTAAATCACAAGTAGGTGTAAATAGTATCTACTTTATGGTAGAATTGTAACAGAGATGTAACGACTTTGTAAAATTTACATTTCAATTGGATGGTATGAATGAAGAATCAAATGGTATCTGCTGTGACATAATAAAGGCGATGCTGATTTTGGGAGGGAAATACGTGGGGAAACTATCTGCATATTTTATGCATGAAATCAGGACGACAAAAGAAACTTTTCGAGATCCTATTGTAGCAGTATCATCGGTGAGCATTATTATTCTGCTCGCCATTTTTGTGGTGTGGCCGCTTTTGGAAGTTGTGAAGCAGAGCTTTGTCGGGCTTGATGGCTCTTTATCCTGGCGGGCATATAAAAATGTATTTACCATGAGGGAAACCTATGCGGCTTTTGTAAATACAATGACGCTGGCTGTGATTGTAGGCATTTTGGCAACTGCTATAGGCTTCCTTTTTGCATATTGTTCGTCCCATCTTGCTATTAAGGGAAAGAAGCTTTTTAATCTGATGGCATTGCTGCCCATGGTATCACCGCCTTTTTCTGTGGCGCTCTCTATCATTATGCTGTTTGGTGCTCGCGGACTTGTAACCTACAGCCTCCTTGGCTGGAGCAATACGAACATTTATGGATTCAAAGGCCTTCTCTTCGTTCAGACTATCTCTTTCTTCCCGATTGCTTTCCTTTTGCTTGCCGGGCTGCTCCGTTCTATTGATCCTTCCATTGAAGATGCAGCCAGAGACTTGGGATCTTCTAAATGGAGAACGTTCTGTACAGTGACGGTGCCATTAGTGCGCCCCGGCATTGCGAATGCATTTCTTCTTGTCTTTATTAAATCGATTGCGGATTTTGCGAATCCCATGGCCATCGGCGGCAATTACAGTACACTGGCGACCCAGGTATATCTGCAGGCTATTGGCAGTTATGATGTTCAGGGCGGGGCGGCTATTGCAGTCATCCTTTTAGACATCGCAATGATTCTTTTCGTTATTAATAAATACTGGATTGAGAAGCGTACCTATGTGACTGTTTTGGGGAAAGCTTCCCGTGAGCGGTCGCTTATTTCGGACCCACATGTGGTTATCCCTGTGGCAGGCTTTTGCTTCTTATTGACCTTCATTGTTTTTACGATATATATTCTGATTCCGATAGCGTCTTTTGTCAAAATGTGGGGCGTGGACTATTCGCTGACTACAGCCCATTATAAGTATGCTATCGACGTAGGCATGAGGGCCATTAAAGATACAACGCTCCTGGCTGTTATATCGACACCTATCGCCGGACTTCTTGGAATGATTATTGCTTACCTGGTGGTACGAAAGAAGTTTCTTGGAAGAGGATTCATTAATTTTTCTTCTCTTTTGTCCATTGCTGTGCCGGGTACAGTCATTGGTATTGGATATATTTTGACATTCAATAAATATCCGCTTCAATTGACAGGAACGGCTATTATTTTAATTGCTGCCTTTATTATTCGTGCACTTCCTATTGGTATCCGCGCCGGGGTAACGAGCCTTCAGCAGATTGATCCCGGCATTGAAGAGGCAGCATATGATCTGGGCTCTAATGCGAGCAAGGTTTTCCGCACAATTACGCTGCCCTTGATTAAAGATGCTTTTTTCGGAGGTCTGATTTATTCATTTATTAGAAGTATGACCTCTATCAGTGCTGTTATTTTCTTAGTTTCTGCGAAATGGAGTCTCCTTACTGTACTCATTTTGGATCAGGTTGAGGATAACCAATTTGGGGTGGCGTCTGCTTTTTCGACTATTTTAATTATCATCGTCTATATTGCTATTGGTGTTATTAAACTGCTTTTGAAACGTTTAGGATCCAGTCGAATGGATGTTACTGATTGAGGGGTAAATTATGACCAAAGAATCAAGTATTGAGTTAAAAAATCTAACGAAGAAATATATCACCCATGATGGTACGGGAACATTTTTGGCTGTGGATCATATTAACGTAAGCATTCATTCCGGCGAATTCGTAACTCTTCTTGGACCTTCCGGGTGCGGTAAAACAACCACGCTTCGAATGATAGCAGGCTTTGAAAGTATTTCTGATGGGGAAGTGCAGCTCAATGGGAAGCGTATCAATGAATTAACACCAGATAAAAGAGATTCTGCCATGGTGTTTCAGAGTTATGCCCTTTTCCCGCATTATAATGTTTTTGACAATGTGGGGTACGGTCTTGTTAATAAAAAGCTGAATAAAGAAACGATAAAAAAGAAGGTTACGGATATGCTTTCCTTGGTCGGATTGGAAGGTATGGGAAATCGTTTTCCTAATCAGCTCTCCGGCGGCCAGCAGCAGAGAGTGGCTTTGGCACGTGCTCTTGTTATGGAACCGGCAGTCCTTCTTTTTGATGAACCTCTGTCTAATCTGGATGCTAAACTTCGTGTATATATGCGCAGGGAAATTAGGAAAATTCAACGCCGTATCGGCATTACCAGTATTTATGTGACTCATGATCAGTCGGAAGCTATGAGCCTTTCTGATAAGATTATCATCATGAATAAAGGGCATATCGAACAGGTGGGCAATCCTACGGAAATTTATAGATATCCGGTTTCTCACTTCGTTGCCGATTTCATTGGCAATGCGAATTTTATTCCTGCGGCGGCTGAATCTGTATCTGGAGACAGGGCATTGGTAAGAATGCTTGGCCGGTCCTACGATATCCACTGCAACAAAGGCGCTTTTAAAGCCGGCGATGAAGTAGAAGTGGTGGTTCGTCCGGAAGCTATTGAACTGGCCGATGAAGGAGATGTGGAAGCAGAAGTGTTGACGTCCACATTTATGGGGGCTGTTCAGGAGTATTCGCTCCGGATAGGGGAACATGAAATCAATGGAGAAACATATAATCCTGCTGGTAAAAAGATTTACCATTCCGGGAATAAGGTATGGCTTCGTATACAGAAGGATGCGCTTCATGCGGTACAAAAATAGCTTTTATAATTTTCAGAGTGAAACAAAGGAGGCATAATATGAAATTAAGAAAAATGATGAGAGCGGCTGTGGCAGCTGCTTTAGTGGGATCGGTGGTATTTGGCATTGCCGGCTGTGGGGGTAATGAAAAAGGCGATGCAAAGGCCAAAGAAAATCCGAAAGAATTGACCATGTATATGGGCGTAGTGGAGCAGTCTGCAAAGGTGATTGCGGCGGACTTTGAGAAAGATACAGGCATTCATGTTAATTTTGTCCGTATGTCTGGCGGCGAGACATTAAGCCGTATTCGTGCGGAAAAAGATAATCCACAGGCCAGCGTGTGGTATGGCGGATCTGCAGATTCTTTCATTATGGCAAAAAAGGAAGGCTTGCTGGAGGCATATAAATCCCCTAATGCGGAAAAAATTAAACCAGAATTCAAGGATCCTGATGGTTATTGGACCGGCATATATCAGGGATATTTGGGATTTATCTGCGATGGCAGATATTTTGAGGAAAATCATCTGCAGCTCCCCGAATCCTGGGATGATTTGCTGAAGCCGGAGTTTAAGGGACAGATTGTCATGGGAAATCCAGGCTCTGCTTCTACAGGCTATGTCATTGTTTCTGCAACAGTACAGCGTTTAGGCGAAGAAAATGGCATGAAATATCTGTCTCTCCTGAATAAGCAGGTAAAACAGTATACCAAGGCCGGCGCAGCTCCTGCAAGAAGTGCGGCTCTTGGGGAAGCGGCTATTGGCATCACCTATCTCCATAACGGCATCCGCTTAATGAAAGAAGGAAATACTAACGTAAAACTGTCGCTGCCGAAAGAAGGAACTGCTTATGAACTGGGAGCAGTGGCTATTTTGAAAGGGGCACCACAGGAAGAAGCGGCGAAGAAGTTCGTTGACTGGTGCTTGACAAAGAAAGCACAGGAAATTGGACAGCACAACAATTCGTACCAGTTCCTGACGAATCCGGATGCAAATCCTCCAGAAGAGGCCATGCCTTTCAAAGATGCTAAGCTGATTAAATACGATTTCCAGTGGTCTGGGGATAATCGCGCACGCCTTCTGGAAGAATGGAATGCAGCTGTAAAACAATAATGGAAAGGTAAAGACAGTCATTGAGCAGGGATATCAAGCTGTGTAATGACTGTCTTTTGTTTAGAGTATACTGAATCATCTCATTACCTTGCTTTAGTGGAGCGTAGCGTAACAGTCCGGCTTATCTAGATTTGTATATCGGTATATTCACAATACGTAATGAATGATTTCGGCGGGCAATTCAATTTATTCTTTTGTAAAAGGAGTTTGCTATGTGCAAGTCACAGTTTGGTTTAATAGGTCTTGCTGTTATGGGGGCCAATCTGGCAAGGAATATGGCAGATAAAGGAGTTAAAACTCTTGTGTATAACAGAACCGAGGCAAAGACAAAGAAGTTTTTGGAGAATTTTGGACATTCCCCCAATTTAGATGGAGCGTTTACCCTGAAGGATTTTGTTAACCAGCTTGAAAGACCCAGAAAAATCATTCTTCTTATCAAAGCAGGTCAGCCTGTAGATGATATGCTGGATGAACTGATTCCTCTTCTAGATGCTGGCGATATTATCATTGATGGAGGGAATTCCTTCTTTAAAGATACGCAGAGAAGAAGCAAAAGAATGAAGGAATTGGGTTTTGAGTATGTTGGAATGGGGGTCTCCGGTGGTGAAGAAGGAGCTCTCCATGGTCCAAGCCTTATGCCAGGATGTGGCAGGCAGGCCTATGATCATATTCGACCGGTGCTGGAAGCCATTTCGGCTAAAGCCGAAGGTGAACCCTGTGTAGATTATATTGGGACAGACGGTGCTGGACACTACGTAAAGATGGTGCATAATGGCATTGAATATGCGGATATGCAGTTGATTAGTGAAGTGTATACCATCATGCGGCATGTCCTGAAAATGGATGTGGAAGAAATAGCAGAAGTTTTCGGTAAATGGAATCAAGGCCGCCTTTCCAGCTACCTTATTGAAATTACTGCCGCTATTTTGCAGAAAAAAGACGGGAAAACTGGAAAGCCTATAGTAGATATTATTTTGGACAAAGCAGGGCAAAAAGGAACCGGGAAATGGACAAGTCTTTCTGCCCTGGAGCTTGGTGTTCCCACTCCCACTATGACGGAAGCCGTGTTTGCCAGGGACATGTCATCTATGAAAGAAGAAAGAGTGGAATTGGATAAGAAATATAATGATATCCGGTTCGCTTCAGATACGCTGGATAAAGATTCACTCTTGGCTGATTTGGAAAAAACACTGTATGCTTCTAAAATATGCGCCTACGCCCAGGGGTTTAATCTTATCGGCACAGCAGGAGAAGTCTACGGATGGCATCTGAATCTTGGGCATTTGGCTAAAATCTGGAGGAATGGATGTATTATTCGTGCGGCATTCCTTAATGTGGTGAGTGATAGCTTTGATAGTAATCCTTCCATGAAGAATCTTCTTTTCAGCGATTTCTTTGCAAGTGCTTTAAAAGAGGCACGGCCAGGGTGGGGACGGATTGTCTCCCTGGCAGCCGAAGCAGGCGTGGGAATTCCTGCTTTGTCTTCTGCGCTGGCCTATTTTGATGCGTACCACACGCCCGTGGGAAACGCGAATATTATTCAGGCGCAGAGAGATTATTTCGGCGCTCACACGTATGAAAGAGTGGATAAGGAAGGGCATTTCCATACGGACTGGTTGAACTGACATGTTTGTATCTAAAGCGACAGGTTATTCTTTCAGGCATCAGTCATTATTTTTATAAAAAGCCTCTCCGCTATGAAATTATATTTATGGTGGAGAGGTTTTTATCATGATGCTGAATGCTGATGGATGCCGTTTTTGCATGGAAATGAAGAAAATTACTTCAATAAACGCATAGAGTTTATGTAAATATTACAAATCGGCATGCTAATTTACGAAATCTATACAGAATACTTATGATATCTAGATATTTAATCATGCTGTTGATACAATGAAATCAAAAGCCGGACAGAGGGTGTACTGATTGGGGTGCACTTTTTTGACGTGAAAAATGGAGAATCTGTCATGTTTCCGGACACAAGGAGGCACAAAGAATGAAAGGTTTGAAGAAGATGGCAGCCGTACTGGCATGTGCGGCCATTGCAGCAGGCGTTTTTGCAGGCTGCGGCGGAGATACCAAGAAGGACGACAAAGCGGCAGCAGGGGACAAGGTGCTCACTGTCTATACGGCCCGCAGCGAAAGTCTGAATAATCTGGTAATCCCTGCCTTTGAAAAGGAAACGGGCATTAAAGTAAACATGATTGTGGCAGGTACAGGGCCGCTGGTGAAGCGGGTGGCTTCGGAAAAGGACAACCCCCAGGGGGATGTGCTCTGGGCTGCAGACCAGACTATGCTGGAATCCCAGAAGGACCTTTTTGAAAAATATGTATCGCCGGAAGATGCCAATATGCTGGATAACGCAAAGAACAAGACCGGCTATTTCACCCCTGCCTTTGCGGATCCCACCGTATTTATCGTGAATACGAACCTGGCCGGTGACATGAAGATCGAAGGCTTTGACGATCTTCTGAACCCGGCGCTGAAAGGAAAGATTGCATTCGGCGACCCGGCCAACTCTTCTTCCGCGTTCCAGAGCCTCATGGCCATGCTCTATGCCAAGGGAAAGGACGGGGACCCGCTGTCTCCGGAGGCCTGGGCCTATGTGGATAATTTCATCAAGAACGTGGACGGCAAGTTCCTGAACAGTTCCGGCGCCGTGCATAAAGGAGCGGCCGATGGAGAATATACCGTAGGCCTCACCTGGGAGGATCCGGCAGCTACCTATGTGAAGAACGGGGCACCGGTGAAGGTGGTGTTCCCGAAGGAAGGGGCTATCTTCCCGGGAGAATCGGTAGAAATCATCAAAGGTGCCAAGCACATGGAAAACGCCAAGAAGTTTGTAGATTTCATGCTTTCTCAGAAAATCCAGGAGGAGGCAGGGAAGACGTTGACTGTCCGGCCGCTCAGAAAGGGCGTGAAGCTGGCTGATTACATGACGCCTCAGGACCAGATTCATCTGTTCAAGAATTATGATGAAGGCTGGGTGGCACAGCATAAGAAGGAAATCGTGGCCCTCTGGAACCAGCATCTGGAAAATTCACGTCAGTAATTAAAAAATCGACTGAAAATGGGGTGCAGACAGGCTCTGCGCCCTGTTTTCTTTCATAAAGGAGCTATCTATGAGTGTATCCATTGATATTGACCATGTGGTCAAGAAATACGGCAGCAATACGGTGATTAACGGGCTGTCCCTGTCGGTGAGGCCGGGAGAATTCTTTACCCTCCTGGGGCCGTCGGGCTGCGGAAAGACCACGCTGCTCCGTATGATTATAGGGTTCAACTCCATTGAAGGAGGCACCATATCCGTAGGCGGGAGGGTGATTAACGATGTGTCCCCGGACAAGAGGAATATGGGCATGGTTTTCCAGAACTATGCCATATTCCCCCATATGTCGGTGAAGGATAATGTGGCCTTTGGCCTCCGCATGCGGAAGGTGCCGGAAAAGGAACTCGAGGAACGGGTGGATCATATGCTGAAGGTGGTGAAAATCGACCATCTGAAGGACCGCATGCCGGTGGCTCTCTCCGGCGGACAGCAGCAGCGGGTGGCCCTGGCCCGGGCTATCGTCATCAGGCCGGAGGTGCTTTTAATGGATGAGCCGCTGTCCAATCTGGACGCCAAGCTCCGCATTGAAATGAGGAGCGCCATCAAGCAGATACAGAAGAAGGTGGACATTACCACGGTGTATGTGACCCATGACCAGGAGGAGGCGCTGGCGGTGTCGGACCGCATAGCCGTCATGAACGGCGGCATTATCCAGCAGATTGGAAAGCCCGCCGATATTTACAAGCGTCCGGCCAATGTATTCGTTTCTACCTTTATCGGACTCTCCAATCTCCTTGACGGGGCAGTTCATGGCAGCGGAAAATCCCGCAGGGTGTCCTTCGACGGCACTTCCTATGAAGTGGAAATGGGAAATCTGTCGAAAGATACGGAAGATAAAGAGCCGGTTATCATTTCTGTGCGGCCGGAGGAATTTGATATCCATGTGGGTGGTAAAGAAGGCATCCGCGGGGAAATCATGTCCTCCATCTTCCTGGGACTCACCACCCACTATTTCATCCATCTGGAGAATGGAAAGGACATCGAGGTGCTGGAAACCAGGGAAGACCATGATATCATCCCCGACGGCAGTGCTGTGACGCTGACGGTGAAGCCCCGGTTTATCAATGTGTTCCATAAGACGTCGGGCACGTCGCTGATTGAAGGTGAAATGTCATGAAGAAGAAACTGACCCTTTGGGACCTGTTCAGCGTCATGATTTTTGCATTCTTCGCTCTTTTCATTCTCTATCCTCTCTTCCTTATCCTTTACAAGAGTGTTATTTCCGGTGATACCGGTGCCTTTTCTCTCCAGTACTTTGCCCATTTCTTTGCCAAGAAGTTTTACTGGGGCACCATGATTAACTCCCTGAAGGTGACAGTGGTTTCCACGGCCCTGGCCGCGGCACTGGGGCTCCCCCTGGCCTACCTCATGGGACGGCTGAAAATCAGGGGCAGCAGTTTCCTTAATATACTCATCGTCATTGCCTATCTCTCACCGCCCTTTATCGGCGCCTATGCCTGGATACAGCTTCTGGGAAGAAACGGTGTGGTGACCCAGTTCCTGAATCATCTCCTGGGGACCCATTTCGGCGGGGTGTATGGCTTTGCAGGCATCGTCCTTGTTTTTACGCTTCAGTCTTTCCCGCTGGTGTTCATCTATGTATCGGGAGCATTGAAAAGTCTGGACAATTCACTGAACGAGGCGGCGGAAAGCCTGGGCTGCGGCAAAGCAGGCCGGATTCGCCGGATTATCATCCCTCTGGTCATGCCTACGCTTCTGGCCAGCTCCATGCTTGTCTTCATGCGGGTGTTTGCTGACTTCGGTACGCCCATGCTTATCGGTGAAGGCTATAAGACGCTGCCGGTGCTCATTTACAACCAGTTCATGGGAGAGGTAGGTGGCGATGACGGATTCGCGGCAGCTATCTGCTGCATCGTCATCGGTCTTACTATTGTCATGTTCTTTGTACAGCGCTTTCTGGCCAACCGGAATACCTACGCCATGAATGCACTGAAGCCCATGGCGGCGGAAAAGGCAAAGGGCATGAAGAACCTTCTGGCCCATGCGGTCATTTATCTGGTAGTGGGACTGGCAGTGCTGCCGCAGGCGGTAGTCATTTACACCTCCTTCCTGGCATCCAATGGAGGGCAGGTGTTTACCGGCGGCTTTGCTCTGCAGAGCTATGAGGCCACCCTCTTTGCCAAAGACAATGATGTCATCTGGCATACCTATTTCCTGGGCCTCTGTGCCATCTGCATCGTCCTTGTGCTGGGCGTGCTCATTGCCTATCTGTCGGTGCGGAAGAAGAATCCGCTGAACAGTGCCCTGGATGTGATTACCATGTTCCCCTTCATTATCCCCGGCTCTGTCCTTGGTATTTCCTTTGTTTTCGCCTTCAACAAATCGCCCTTGATTTTAACCGGCACCATGCTGATTATGATTATTTCCTTCGCCATCCGCCGCATGCCCTATACAGTGCGGTCTTCCACGGCGGTGCTTGGGAATATCAGCCCCTCCATTGAAGAAGCGGCCATCTCCTTGGGTGCTTCCGAAATGACCACCTTCCGGAAAATCACCATCCCCATGATGGCTCCCGGCGTCCTCTCCGGCGCCATTATGAGCTGGGTCACCATTATCAGCGAACTGTCATCGTCCATCATTCTCTACACCAACTCCACCCAGACCCTCACCGTATCCATTTACACGGAAGTTATCCGCGGCAATTACGGCAATGCTTCCGCCTATGCCACCATCCTTACCGTGACCTCCATCATTTCCCTCCTCCTTTTCTATAAGCTCACAGGGAAACGGGATGTATCACTATAACAAAAAGGCAGGCCCCGGTCTGCCTTTTTTGATATAATGCAGAAAAGAGGAGGTGCTCTATGACCGCATGGTGCGATGACAAACTGGAAAAAATCAGCCGGTGGTACGACAGGCAGCTGGACAGCTGGGGGCCTTGGTATGAGGCAAAGCTCACGGAGCCATGGATGAGGAAGTACTTTTCCTTCCGGGGCAGGATGAACAGGAAGCCCTATATCCTTCGGGGGATTCTGCTTTCTGTCTTCGGAAGTCTTGTGGAAATGGGGATTCTGGCTCTGGCCGTCCTGATTTCCGGGAAGGTGCTGGTTCCCATCCTCATGACCACTCTCGTCCATGCCCTCTTCCAGCTGGGGCTCCTGTCCCTGGCTGTCCGGCGGCTCCATGACCTGGGGAACGGCGCCCGGGGGTTCGGCGCCCTGAATGTGATTCTCTTTCTGTCAAGTCTCCTGTCGGAAACGGTGAAGGCCCTCTACGGCGGCATGTATCCTCTTTCCTGGACGGCGGGGCCGGGACGGTTCATTCTCTATGGAATCATGATTCTGCTTTTTGTAGCGGCCCTGTACCTGGCTTTTGTCTATATCTGTCTTCTTTTCCGCAAGGGCACGGAAGGGCCCAATCCCTTCGGGGAAGATCCCCTGGCCCCTCCTGCGGAAGAGTGACCGGAAAGGAGTATTTCCATGACCAATGATTTCATCTTTTCCCACGTGGACCACACCCTTCTGAAGGCGGCGGCCACTTGGCAGGACATCCGAAAACTCTGCGAGGAAGCGGAGCAGTACCATATGGCATCTGTATGCGTTCCCTCGTCCTTTGTAAAAAAAATCCGGCAGCATTTCCCGTCCCTTACCATCTGCACGGTAGTGGGATTTCCTCTGGGAAACGGCAGCACCGCAGCCAAAACAGCGGAGACCGCCTCTGCCATAGCAGACGGCGCCGATGAAATCGACATGGTCATCCATATCGGCGCCCTGAAGGAGGGAAATCTGTCCTATGTGACCGATGAAATCCGGCAGGTGAAGAAAGCCATAGGTGACCATATCCTGAAGGTCATCGTGGAAACCTGCTATCTTACAGAAGAAGAGAAAATCGCCGCCTGCCGCGCCGTCACCGAAGGTGGAGGGGACTTTATCAAAACCTCCACCGGCTTCGGCAGCGCCGGCGCTGTTCTTTCCGATGTCAAGCTCTTTAAGAAATACGTGGGGCCAAAAGTCAAAATCAAAGCCGCCGGCGGCATCCACAGCAAAAAGGAAATGGAAGATTTCCTCCAGGCTGGCGCCGCCCGCATCGGCGCCAGCGGAGCCATTCCCGCACTGCTGGGGAAGAGCATATAAACACGAAAAAGGCCCGTGAAAAAAATGACAGTCATTTTTTTCACGGGCCTTTTTCATTGAATGAAGCAGCTGTCAGCTGTCAGCTATCCGCTATCCGCTGACAGCTGACAGCTGACCGGTATTCCCGAAAGCAAGAAGACCTCAGACGGTCAGACGTCAGACTTCCCGCCACCGGCATTGACTTACATGTAACCCCATACGGCATGTACCAAGATTCTTCGCTTCGCTCAGTATGACAAGCGGCCGGCGGGAAAATAAGCACTTCGTCATGCACCACCGGTGACACAAAAATCAAAACCGTAACGCTGACTTTATAATCATTGCCCCTAAAGGGGAAACGACTCACTACATTTTGCGCGTCGCTAGCGCTCCTTCATCCTCTGCTGTCACTGACTCACTGGATTTTCAGGTCGCTGATGCTCCCTTACAAATCCAGTTCGCATAGTGCAAAATGTGTTCGCTGTGCACCGTAAGGGCGCTACCACTACCCTCAGCCCGTCATGGCTGTCGCCCCCTGAGCGGTAGCGAACACAACCTGCCGCCATTAGGCGGCCATAACCCTCGGGCCAAAGGCTCGTCAACCCTCACGCCGCAGGCGTGTCCAAAGGCGCCAGCCGCGCCCCTTTTTTATAAAACTTGCGGCGCAGCCGCCACCACAACCCTCAGACACGAAGCGCCTGTCCAACCTGAGCACCCTCCGGCCCCGTCGGGCCGGTCCATCTTAAGAACCCTTCTCTTAATACCCCCGTATCTGGCCTTCTCCGCTCATATCGAAGAGGGGGCCGTAGGCGGCGTTGGCCAGGCCTTTGATGGCCCATACGCAGTTCTGGGAGGCGGAGTAAATGTACCGGTCTTCCACCGGAACGATGTGGCCGGCGGCCCGCATGGAGGCGATGGCGGGGTTGGCCAGGAAATCGTCCCGGTATCTGGCGGCGCCGGTGGTGTCGGAGGTGCGGTCGGTGGATACGAAGAGCATATCCGGGTCTGTCTTGATGATAAGTTCCGGCGAGGTGGCCTGCCCGTTCACGCCGCCGGCCAGGGCGATGGCGTTGTCAATGCGGGCGCGGGTGAGAAGTTCGTTGAACATGGAGCCCGGTCCGCCGTAGCGGGTCATCTGGGACACCAGGTATACCACCGGTTTCTTTCCCTTTTCTTCTGCAAGGCGGCTGTCGATTTCAGAAAGGGCCTGTTCCATTTTAGAAATCACATTCTCGCCCCGCTCTTTCTCCCCTGCTGCGGCGGCGATGATCCGCACATCTTCCTTCACCTGGTCAATAGACCGGGGCCCGTCGATGACCACCACCGGTATGCCCAGATTCCGGTAGAGGTCAAGCTCCCTGCCGTCGGTGTAGGTGGAGGCCACGATGAGATCCGGACGGGCTTCGGTCACGATTTCCATGGAAAGACCGGTGAGGGGTACGGTGAGGGGGATGTCCTTCGTGTCCTCTGCAATGTAGGAAATATTGGGGTCCCGGTCTGCGTCGGTGGCGGCGGTGAGTTTGTCCGGCGTCACCACGGAAAGGAGCATGGTGTCGATGGAAGCGGAGTTTCCCAGAATGCGCTTCGGTTTGGCAGGAATAACAACGGCCTTCCCGGTGGCGTCGGTAACGGTATAGCCGCCCCCTTCGCCGCTGGATGCCATCTGCTTCATGCCGCAGCCGGAGAAGGAAAGGAGCATGAGGCTGCTCAAAAGTAAAGAAAAGCACTTGGTATATTTCATCGAAAACCTCCCTTGAAATCCATTTCATTATAGCATACATGAATGTATCTATTTGAATTATTAGAAAACAGTTTACAGAATCTGAAATTCATGTATAATAAAAGGGTAAGTTCTATAAGAATTCATAATGGTTCGGACATATCCGATGAAAAGAGAAGTGCGGTGAGGGGAGACCCGATTCCGCCACGGTCCCGCCGCTGTGAAGCTGAGAGTCCTCCAAAATGTCACTGGGAAACCGGGAAGACGAAGGAATCGGGGAAGCTGAGTCAGAAGAACTGCCCTATGAATAACAATCCACTGCCTGGCAGGAGAAATGGTACGATGTATGCCTGACTCCGCAGACGGTATTGTTTCTTACGTCCCAAATGAGGGAAATGAGGGAGGAATCATTATGAAGAGGAAAATCTTAGCAGCGTCACTGGCAGTCTTGTCACTTTCCGGCGGCGCTTTTTGCGTGGAAGCCGCCGATATGCCGGTGTACACCTTAGACGGCATCGTGGTCACCGCCAGCCGCGTGCCGGAAAAGAAAATCGACTCCAACGCCGATGTGTCCGTGGTGACATCAAAGGAAATCGAAGAGAAGCACTATGACAACGTGAGCGAAGCCGTAAAGCATGTGCCGGGAGTCACTATTTCCAGTCAGGGCGCCAGCAGCCAGGTAGGCATGGGTAACCAGATTTATATCAACGGCTCTAAAAATGTAGTGATTCTGGTAGACGGCATGAGAAGAAATACCAATGGCAACTCCCTGGCCACTGCTGACATAGGCGATATGGTCAATATGGACTCCATTGACCATATCGAAGTACTGAAAGGCTCTGCCTCCACCCTTTACGGCTCCGATGCCCAGGGCGGCGTGATCAATATCATCACCAAAAAAGCCAAAAACGACGGGGTCCGCACCACCCTCCGCACATCTTTCGGCAATGAAAGCAGGGAAAAATATTCTCTTCATAACGAAGGCCGGGAAGAAAATGTTTTCTGGAACGTAGATGCAGGCAAGGAACTGCAGGGGAAATACAAAGACGGCTGGGGCCGGAGGGTGATCAACCACCTCAATGCAGAGCACTACAACGTAAAACTGGGCTATGACCTGGGTAATGACTCCGATGTGGTATTCAACTATGAGAAGTATACATCCGATTATATCCGCCCGAATTCCGGAACCAACGATACAGCCCGGGCCAGAGGCAAAAAGGACAATGATTCTGTGAGCCTGCAGTATAAGGCGAAACTGAATGACCGCCTCACCAGCCAGTTTTCTATCTACAGAAACAATACCCATATCAATGATAACTATAACGCTTCAGACCCCTGGGATATTTGTGATATGAAGATGAGAACCACCGGGATTTCCGACCAGCTGACCTATACCATGGACAGGCAGACCATAACCGGCGGATTTGACTGGTACAAGGATGAAATCCCCTATTATAAAGGGACTCCTGCTGTGGAAGGCACCAGCATTACCAATACCGCCTTCTATCTGCAGGATAAGGTCGACCTCACTGACAGATGGAATGTGACCCCGGGCATCCGGGTAGACCATCATTCCGAATTCGGCACCCACACATCCCCCAGTCTCTCAGTAGGCTATAAGCAGAACGAAAAGACCAATTACTACATCAACTATAAATCCTTCTTCGCAGCCCCCAGCCTCTTTCACCTTTATTCTTCATATGGCAATAAAGACCTGGATCCGGAGGAAGGAAATACCGTCGAATTCGGCGTGAATCACCGGTTTACCGATTCCCTTGACGGCACTTTCAACGTATTCCATACCCATGCGAAGAACTTGATTGATTTTGACTATACGACCAGCCGCTATAGAAATTTAGGGAAAACCAATGCCAATGGCTTCAGCCTGAGCCTGAACAAGGAATTCAGCCGGCACTGGAACGCCTCCCTTGGTTATTCCTATCTCCATATGCAGGCCAAAGCCGGAGAAAATATCAATAATAACGGAGCCCTTCCGGAAAGCACGCTGCATGTGAATGTGTCCTACAAAGCAGACAAGTTCAATGCATCCCTTGACGGCAGAGGCGTCATGAACCGCTATGGCAAGAAACAGTACCCTGAAATGCGGAACTATAGCAGCTACTGGGTATGGGACATGGCAGCCAACTATCATTTCACCAAAAACGCCACCCTTTTCGCCAGGGTGAACAACATTTTCGACCAGTTCTATACCGATGTAGGAAGTTCCTATGGTCCCGGCGCAGACCCGGCAAAATATCAGCTCTGGTACTCCGCTCCCGGCCGTAACTTTGAAATCGGCATGCAGTTCACCTTCTGATGATTTCCGGCTCGCTGCGCTCGCCACCCACCCCTGGGCAGGGGTGGGCAAGGTATGTAGTGGCGCGGTTCCTTTTTCCCCATAAACTTGCCCACCCCCGCACTCGGAGGTGGGGGGACCACGTCAGCGGTGGAAGGGGGCCGCCGCAGGCGGTCGGGGCTGTGAAAAAATGTTCAATCATTTCTTCACAGCCCCTTTTTCATGCAGTCCGATGAAAGTCCCCCGTCCTCTTCCCGCCGGAATTTATCAGCCGGCCGGTGAGGCGGCAGTCCGCTTACCGCCGGCGGTGTACCGGTATCCCCGAAAGCAAGAAGACGGCAGACCGTCAGACAGTCAGACAATAAGACAATCAGACAATAAGACAATCAGACGTCAGACTTCCCGCTCACTATTTAGAGGCAGATGATTCGCTGGCGGCGCTCACCAAGATTCTTCGCTATCTCCCAGAATGACTGTATCCGGCGGGGAAATAAGCACTTCGTCATGCACCACCGGTGACACAAAAATCAAAACCGTAACGCTGACTTTATAATCATTGCCGCCGTAGGCGGTGCACAGCGAACTGGAGTCACACCAGCGAACATAATTTGCAGGAGCAAAGCGACGCACAAATTATTGTGAGTCGGTGATAGCTGTGCTGTAGGGGAGCTTTAGCGACCTGAGAATCCAGTGAGTCGTTTCCCCTGTGGGGCAATCCACAACCCTCAGACGCGAAGCGTCTGTCCAACTTAAGAACCCTCCGGCCCCACAAGGCCGGTCCATCTTAAGAACCTTTTCTACAACCTTTCTCCTCACAACCTGCGGCGAAAGCCGCGCCCCGGGGCCCCTATATATTGGCGGCGCAGCCGCCACCACAACCCTCAGACGCGAAGCGTCTGTCCAACCTGAGAACCCTCCGGCCCCACAGGGCCGGTCCATCCTAAGAACCTTTTCTACAACCTTTCTCCTCACAACCTGCGGCGAAAGCCGCGCCCGGGGCCCCTATATATTGGCGGCGCAGCCGCCACCACAACCCTCAGACGCGAA
>NZ_CALGPS010000065.1 GCF_937959425.1 uncultured Dialister sp. | reverse complement strand
CCACGAAGTGGTGGAAGGGGGAGCCCCGCGAAGCGGGATATGGGGGCGCCAGTTGGGATAAAACCTTTACAACCGCCCTGGCGGGCGTGAAGAAAAAGCGTTTTCCCCCTTTGGTGGCTGGCGCCACCACCTTCCCCCCGCAGTTCGGTCGGGCGACAAAAGGTAAGCGCCCTTATGGGCAGGCTAGGCGCCTTAATTTGCCAGACTTGCACATCCTATGCAGGATGTGCACAGTGGACAACAAAGCTCCGCGAATCATTTTTCTCAAAAGTTGCTCTACATTAAGCACGGGTTGTTGTGCCCCCGCACAGCGGGGGAAAGGTGGTGCCGTAGGCACCAAAGGGGGAAAAGCCACCGAAGGTGGCTAATCACCGAAATGGAAATTTTGCTGATGATTCCAAGGGAAGCGGAGTGCAAACCTCCCCCTCCGGGGTGGCAAAGGAACTGGATTCGTAGGGAGTCGGCAGACGACTGAGAATCCAGTGACATGCTTTCCCGTGGAGAGGTGCCGCAGGCAGAAGGGGTGCATTTCCATCGGGCGAAGCCCGGTTTGCCTGTTTTTTACGCCCGTAGGGCGGTTGTTTGGTTTTCCCATTTCGCGAAGCGAAATTATATACTCATCGCCGCCAGGCGATACCTTCCCCTTGAGCGCAGCGAACACAACCCTTCTACACAACCTGCCGCCGCAGGCGGCCATAACCTTCGGCCCGTAGGGCCGTCAACCTTTCCCTATGAACCCTCTGAACCCTCTGAACCTGGGGCCGCTCTGCGGCCCTATACATTCCCCCTTGAGAATTTTCTCATGATTCTCTACAATAAAAGGCAAAGGCAAAGGCAAAGGCCTTTAGTGACAGAGAAGGAGCTTCTATGAGACGGCTTAGACATATAGCACTGGCGGCGGCATTGATACTGGGGGGATGGCAGGCGGCTATGGCGGACAATCTCACCATTTCCGGTCTGGGGACCCTGCCCCTTGGTGACAAAGTTTCCGTTACCGACGGGAAGGACAATGTGCTGGGCGATTTGTTCAAGAAGGAAACAAAGACAAAGGGCTACGGAAAAACGGCGAAGGCGGCCATGTGGTCCATCCTGGCCGTACCGCCGGGCATGAACATGTATCCCGAGAAGGGACCCTATCCCTATGATTCCCTCCACATGTACCAGCTGGTGAAGAAAAGTGTACAGGGCACCTATACGGCGGCGGTGATGGTATTTTCCGGCACAGAGGACGATTTCTTCCATGAAGGAAGAAAGAGGGACGCCCTTTTCTGGCGGGACGCTTTCCGGGAGGATGCAGGCCGGCCCACATCCCTCTTCGGCATGCCAAAGATATCCACCGCCGAATTCCAAAGTTTTCTGGACATGGTGTTGAAGGAAAAAACGGGGGACAGCCGGTCCGTTAAAATCCTCACCTTTACTCCCTGGCACGCCTTCAAAGACGACGACGGCACTTACCACTGGTCCCAGGAAGCAAAGGTCATCATAACCAATGAAAAGGGGCTGTCCTACCCTCTGTGGGTATACACCTCCCTTTACCGGCAGGGAAACCGGTATTTCCTTATCGAAGTCAACGGCAGCCACGAATCTGCCGACGCCCTGGGAGATACCATTCTCTATGGACTCTATGGTTTGAAAAGGAGCGGCACATGAAGAAATTAGCGGCACTGGCCCTGGCGGCCCTGCTTCTGGCGGGGGGAAGCGCCTCGGCCTATGATATAGGGGCCCTGGCAGCAGGAAATTTATCCAAAAACTTTACCTATACCGATATCCCCGGCACCCAGACCCTGCATTTCGGCGGCGGGGAAATTCCCTACCACATGGGACAGCTCTCCATTATCCGGAAAAAAGCACAGAAATTTTCCTCCGGCTACATTGTCCAGGCCAAACTTCCCAAAGTGCTGGCTGACCGCATGCGCCCCTATTTCCGCATGAACCTCACCGAAGAAGAATGGGCAGGCCTTGCGGAAATCAATCGGGAATTTCTGGATGAAAACTCCATTCTGCGCCGGGATATGAAGGACACCGTCATGAGCCTGGCTGCCAATGCCATGGGCCCGGTGGCGGAAAAACAGGTGACTGCGGAAATTTCGGAAATCGAACCTTTCCGCCGCCTCAGCGCCGATGAAACCTACGTCTACACCGCCGGCGCCCACGTCACCTACAGCCTCCAGGGCATGATCCTCCCCATGTACAGCCGGGCCTACTTCTTCCCCAGCGCCGACGGCAGGAATCTTAACGTGCTCATCCTCTTCACCCCCGACGAAGGCAAAGGCCCCCTGGTCTATGCCATCGACGACCTGGCCAAGAAAGCGGCCATGGAAGAACTGCTGGGTGCTGACGGATATAAGGACCTGGGTGTGATACTGGGAAAGACAAGCCCTGACGGGCGTGAGGGTTGACGGCCCGCTGGGCCGAAGGTTCTTAAGGGGCTTAAGTTTGACGCGCCTTTGGCGCGAGGGTTGTGGTGGGGCGCCTCTAAATTATAGAGGGCGCCCTCCTATGAAAAAACCTTTACAACCGCCCTGCGGGCGAGGAAATGCATCCCCCTTTGGTGGCTGGCGCCACCACCTTTCCCCCGCAGTTCGGTGGGGCGGCAAAAGGAAAGCGCCTTAATGGGCAGGCTAGGCGCCTTACTTCGCCCCACTTGGAGGTCCTATGCAGGACCTCCACAGGGGACTATAAAGCTCCGTTATGCTGTGAGCTGCTTATGAAAGGACTGCTTTTCAGAACTTTATTGTCCCACCGCTCCGCGGGGGGAAGGTGATGCCGTAAGGCACCAAAGGGGGGAAAGCCACCGGAGGTGGCTGATCGACGTAATGCTTTTCATGCCATATGACACAGAAAGGTAAATCCGTAACGCTGACTTCATAAGCATTGCCCGAAGGGCAATCCGCAACCCTCGGGGCCAAAGGCCCCGTCAAACTTAAGAACCATTGGGCCGAAGGCCCATCCATCTTAAGAACCTTTCCCTCTGACTCCGGGGCCGCGCAGCGGCCCTTTTCTTGCTTTTTCGGTGCGAAGCCGTGGGAATTAGGAAATTTATCTTATGTAATATACTGGCGTGGATCCGTTAAGGATATGGCCCATGCGGTAATTGTCACGGTAGATAAAGAGCACAACGGGGAAATAATTACTTCTCTTATCAGCGCTGACAGAAGTGCAGACAGTACTCATGCGATGAGTGGGCTCAGAAGCGAAATAAAAAAGGCCGACGCATTATTATACGTCAGCCATAATTTACATGAGCGGCTGTCGAAGTATCTCCGCCCCCCGTCCGGTGCTAGGGATTCAACACTGGATACTCAGCTCCACCCATCCGGCAACTCTATTATAGAGGATTCCCGGAGGGGTGGCAAGGATGTGGCTGGGGAAGGGCGAGGGAAATGCGTTCCCCCTTTGGTGGAGAGCGCAGCGAGCCAGTCAGCAGAATGCGTATCAAACTATATGACTCATAAAGCCAATCCCGTAACGCTGACTTTATAAGCATTGCCGCAGAGCGGCAATCCACAACCCTCGGGGCCAAAGGCCCCGTCAAACTTAAGAACCCTTGGGCCGAAGGCCCATCCATCTTAAGAACCCTTTCTTCGCCCCTTGAAACACAACCCTTCTATACAACCTGCCGCGAAGCGGCGCCCCTCTTACCTTACTTTCTCTGTTTTATGGTGCGGCGGACTGCGGAGTGTGGTAATATAATGATGTATTTACAGGCTTTACCGTGTGCATTCATTTCACAGGGCGCATTCCGCGCCTTTGGGAATCAGGGGAAGGAGTGTTGAACTTGTCTGATATCAGACGTTTGTATGTAAGGAAGAAGGAAGGCTTCCGCCAGGGGGAGGAAAGTCTGACCCGGCAGCTGCGCGAGGTGCTGGGGGATCGGATTTCCGATTCCGCCATTTATCACCGCTACGATGTGGACGGGCTTACCGATGAGGATTACGAAAAGGCAGTGGCCACTGTTTTCTCGGAACCGCCGGTGGACGATACACAGACAGAGCTGCCTCTTGGCGATCTGGTGATGGGAGTGGAATTCCTGCCGGGGCAGTATGACCAGCGGGCGGATTCTGCTGAGCAGTGCCTGGCCATTGTGACCGGGAAGGACGGCGCCCGGGTGCGCTGTGCCCTGGTGTATGCATTCCATGGCCATTTTGAAGACGGGGACCGGGAGAAAATCCTGAAGTTCCTGGTGAACCCGGTGGAGTCCCGGGAAGCGTCCCTGGCTCCGGCGGAAACGCTGGATCTTCCTATTGAGGATCCGAAGCCGGTGCCGGTGGTGGAAGGACTTAGAAATCTGGATGACAAGGGCATTGACGACCTCATTTCTTCCATGGGCCTTGCCATGAGCCATGAAGATCTTGCCATGATTCGGGACTATTTCAGGGATGAGGAGAAGCGGGATCCTACGGTGACGGAAATCCGTGTGCTGGATACCTACTGGTCCGATCACTGCCGTCATACCACCTTCTCCACGAAGCTTACGGATATTGACGTGGAGGAAGGGGCTTTCAGCGCTCCGATTTCCAGAGCTCTTAAGGAATATGAGGAAACAAGGATTCATATTTACGGGAAGGACACGAAGCGGCCTGTCACCCTTATGGATATGGCTACGGCAGCGGTGAAGGCCCTTCGGAAGGAAGGAAAACTTGCCAACCTGGATGCTTCGGAGGAAGTGAATGCCTGCACCATTAAGGTAAAAATCGACACGGTAAACGGCAGCGAGGACTGGCTCCTCCTTTTCAAAAATGAAACCCATAACCATCCTACGGAAATCGAACCGTTCGGCGGTGCTGCTACCTGTCTTGGCGGCTGCATCCGTGACCCCCTGTCCGGCCGTTCCTATGTGTACCAGGCCATGCGTGTCACCGGCGCCGGCGACCCCCGCACGCCCCTTTCGGAGACACTCCCCGGGAAACTCCCTCAGCGGAAGATTACCATTGAAGCAGCCAAGGGCTACAGCTCCTACGGCAACCAGATCGGTCTGGCTACGGGGGAAGTGAAGGAATACTACCATCCCGGCTTCATTGCCAAGCGCATGGAAATCGGTGCGGTGGTGGCTGCTGCGCCGGAGGATCATGTCATCCGTCTGACCCCGCAGCCGGGGGACGTGGTGATTCTGGTAGGCGGGCGCACCGGCCGTGACGGCATGGGCGGCGCCACCGGCTCCTCCAAGGAATTGAATACGGAATCCATTGAAACCTGCGGAGCAGAGGTACAGAAGGGCAATCCTTTGACCGAAAGAAAAATCCAGTGCCTCTTCCGCCGCGGTGAAGTCACCCGTCTCATCAAGCGGTGCAACGATTTCGGCGCCGGCGGCGTATCCGTGGCAGTAGGGGAACTCACCGACGGCCTTGACATTAATCTGGACAAAGTGCCGAAGAAATATGAAGGCCTTGACGGCACGGAGCTGGCTATTTCCGAATCCCAGGAACGAATGGCGGTGGTGGTGAAGAAGGAAGACGCTGACCAGTTCATCCGCTATGCTGCTGAAGAAAATCTGGAAGCCACGGTCATTGCCGACGTTACCGACACGAAACGGCTGGTGATGAAATGGAGAGGCGAGCCTATCGTCAATATTTCCAGAGCCTTCCTGGACACCAATGGCGCCCAGCAGGTGAAGGCCGCCCATATTGCAAAACCGGACGACAAGGGGTATTTCCATCCGACCTCCATTTCTTCCGTGAAGGACGCCTGGATTTCCGCCATGGGGGATCTCAACAACTGTTCCCAGCAGGGACTCTCTGAACGGTTCGACTCCACCGTAGGCGCCGGCACCGTGCTCATGCCCTTCGGCGGCAGGTACCAGAAGACGCCGGCTGACGGCATGGCAGCCAAGTTCCCGGTGAGAAAAGGGGAAACCGACAGCGCCAGCTTTATGGCCCACGGCTTCGACCCGGATCTGGCCACCTGGAGCCCCTTCCATGGCGCCGTGTATGCAGTGCTCCTTTCCGTCACCCGTCTGGTGGCCATGGGGGCTGACTGGAGAAAGGCATACCTCACCCTGCAGGAATACTTTGAAAAACTCACCGATAAGACCAGCTGGGGCAAGCCGGCAGCAGCTCTCCTGGGTGCCTTCCACATGCAGGAAGCACTTGGCCTGGGGGCCATCGGCGGCAAGGACTCCATGAGCGGCACTTTCAACGACATCCATGTTCCGCCTACCCTCGTTTCCTTTGCCATCGCTCCCGGCAAGGCTTCGGAAGCGGTAAGCCAGGAACTGAAGAAAGAAGGGGACGTGCTGGTTCTCTTCGGTATGCCCAAGGATAAGGAAGGCATGCCGGATCTGGACGTATTCAAGAAGCACGCCGATTTCCTCTATCGGGAAGTGAAGGCGGGCCACGTGGCTGCCATGAAGGCTGTAGACCATGGCGGCGTGGCAGTGACCGCTGCCAAGATGGCCTTCGGCAACGGCCTGGGCATCCATTTCACGGAAAACCTGCCCCTTGCCAAATTCTTCGGCAACTTCTACGGTGCCATCATTGTGGAAACTACGGCGGAAGAAGCACAGCGCTTTGCCAAAGAACCGCATACAAAAATCCTGGGCACCATCGGCGGAGATACCATGGAAGCCTACGGCGAATCCATCGCTCTCTCGGACCTCCTTTCCGCCTATGAAAAACCGCTGGATCCTATCTTCCCGCGGCGGGCGGAAAGCATTGACAAGCCTGCTCCGGTGCTGCCGGAAACAAAGGCCATCCCCCAGTTCTACGTCCATACCAACCTTCCCAGACCCCGGGTATTCATTCCTACCATGCCCGGCAACAACTGCGAAGTGGACAGTGCCAGAGCCTTTGAACGGGCCGGCGCCGTTTCCGATATTTTCATCTTTAGAAATCGGGATTCTGCGGAACTGAAGGCATCGGTGGAAGAAATGGCAGAACGCATCCGCCACGCCCAGATCGTCATGTTCCCCGGCGGTTTCTCCGCCGGCGACGAACCGGACGGCAGCGGCAAATTCATTGCGGCCGTTTTCCGCAACGATATGCTGAAGGAAGCCATGGATAAACTTCTCCACGAAAGAGACGGCCTGGCCCTGGGCATCTGCAACGGCTTCCAGGCCCTCATCAAACTGGGCCTTGTTCCCTACGGCGAATTCAAACCCCTCACCAGTGACGCGCCGACGCTGACCTTCAACACCATCGGCCGCCACCTGTCCCGCTTCGTTACCACCAAAGTGGTATCCACCAAGTCCCCCTGGCTCTCCCTCTGCAAACCGGGCGACCTCTACAGCATCGCCATCAGCCACGGCGAAGGCCGCTTCATCGCTTCTGACGAGCAGATCAAAGCCCTGGCAGCCAATGGGCAGATCGCTACCCAGTACACCGACTTTGACGGCAATCCCACCTACGACAGCCGCTTCAACCCCAACGGCTCCTCCTGGGCCGTGGAAGGCATCACCAGCCCCGACGGCAGAGTGCTGGGCAAGATGGGCCATACCGAAAGACGGGGCGATAACATCGCCAAGAACATCTGCGGAAATAAATATCAGCCCCTCTTTGAAGCAGGCGTCAAATATTTCCAGGGTAAATAATAATTATTTACAAAAAAGCAGGCCCCGCGCCTGCTTTTTTGTGTTCTCAAATGACAGTAAGGGGCTGCCGCCGTGTCATTCCTGTGCAGCCCTCCCCCTCGAAATGGCGATGGGTCAGGTGGCAATCAAGTCATGAGGATCCTTTGACAATGACAGTAAGCAGCCTGCCGCCGCGCCATTTCTGTGCAGCCCTCCCCTCGAAATGATGATGGGACAGGTGGCAATAAAGTCATGAGAATCCTTTGACAATGACAGTAAGCAGCCTGCCGCCGCGCCATTTCTGTGCAGCCCTCCCCTCGAAATGACGATGGGACAGGTGGCGACAAAGTCATGAGGTTCCTTTGACAATGACAGTAAGGGGCTGCCGCTGCGTCATCTCGAGCGGAGGTATAAGCCGCAATGTGGGGAGAAGTGGCCATGTCTCATTGAAACTCTGAGTCGAGAGATCTCCTGCCACTCTGCAGCCCGTATGATTGAAAGGAGGGAGATTTCTCGACTCCTCTTCACTAGCTCCAAGAACTGCTGTGTCATCTCGGCGCTGCCCTCCGCTCGAAATGACGATGGGACAGGTGGCGATAAAGTCATGAGAATCCTTTGACAATGACAGTAATCAGCCTGCCGCCGTGTCATTCCTGTGCAGTTCTTTATTTGAAAAGACGATGGAGCAGGGACATAGTGTCATCCGTTTCCTTATGGCAGGTGTATGCGAAATAAGAATTTCTATTGGTGCTTTTGATGATTTTAGGTATAATAGAGATAAGTAATGGTTTGAAATCACGATACATCAGCCATTCTTTACATTGGCAGATTCATGGTTTACGGCCCGGTTGTCCGGGCAGGGAGGTTTCTATGAGCGAAGAAAGAGATATGGAAAAGACACCGGTTGTTCGTCCCGAAGCAGCTCCTGAAGTAAAGGAAACGGCAAAGCCGCCCATGGAAAAGGAGGCAGCCGGACTGCCTCTGGAGAAGGAGAAGGCCGGCCTTCCGGCGGAAAAGACAGAAGCCGGTCTTCCGGCAGAGAAGGAAGAGGCCAGGGTGCCTGCGCCGGCAGCAGAGGAAACGGAAGAGGTGCATGTGGATTCTCCGGAGCCGGATATGGAAGTGAATATCATCGATGACAGGGATAAGGAGGCGGAAAGCCTCATCCGCTGGGCTTCCGGCCGTGCCGGTGTGATTGTGGCGGCTCCTCTTCTGGGCACCGCAGCCCTGGTGGCCAATGAAGTGTATATGATTTCCAAAATCGGCTCTGTATACGGCGTGGAGCTGAACCAGAAGGCAGTGCTGTCCTTCATCGGTTCCCTGGGAGCTACGGTGGTAGGTTCCACCCTGGCTACGCTGATTCCTATTTCCCTCATGCAGATTCCCATCGGCGTGTCTGTCACCTATGGCATCGGCAAGGCGGCCCAGCGCTGGATCAAGGACGGAATGCCCGATGATACGAAGCCCTACCGCGCTGTGTTTGAGGAAGAAAAGGCGGAAGGGGAAAAGGATGTGAAGGAGCTGGAGGAGAATCCGAAGAAGGATGAGCCTCTGGGCGACGAGAAGAAGGATTTCACAGCGGACCTGAAGAAGAGCTGGGATGAGGTATATCCGGAAAAGGCCCATGAAGCGGTGGACAAGCTGGCCCGCCAGCTCACGGAATCTGCCGGCATTCTGGGAAATAAGCTGGTGGATGCGCTGAAGAAGGCAGGCGTCACCGACGAGCAGATCGAGAAGGCAAAGTATACCGCCCTTGGCGCTTCTGAAGTGGCCCAGGAAACGGCGGAAAAGACGGCCCGGGATCTGCAGGCCATTGCCCGCATCAAGTCCAGGGAGTTCAGGAAGGATGCTGCCCGCCGGGCGGATGAAATGAAGGCCCAGGCCAGGGAGCAGATGGAGGAGCTTCAGAAGAAGACGGAAGAAATGAAGCGCCAGTCTGAAATCCAGTCCCAGCAGATGAAGCTGAAGTCCGACAAGCTGAAGGCCCAGGCCCGTGTACAGATGCAGGAGGCAAAAATCCAGGCGAACAAGCTGAAAATCCAGGCCCAGGAGCAGGCGGAAACAGCCCAGGCCAGAGCCCAGGAGATTTCCGATAAGGTAGTGGAGTCCGCCAATTATTACAAGGAAGCCGCTGCCCAGGCTGCCAGTCAGGCCAGGGACACGGTGGTGACTGCTGCCGGGGAGTACCGGGCAAAAATCGAGGAAAGGGCAAGGCAGAAACAGCAGGAAGCCGAGGCTGCCGGGAAGGATGACAAAAGCGTTGAAGGTACTGGAAAAGCTGAAGAAGCTGCTGCTTCCCCTGACGAAAAAACTAAAAGCGAATGAGGAATTAAAAGGTGACCTGTCTGATCTTCATAAGGAAGAGGTGGGCCCTGTCACAAGAAGAGTCATTTCTCCCTGGGGAAGAAGGCGGATCCGCCACCGGCGGTCCAACCATCCCTGGGTGAAGGGAAGATGAATCAAAGAAAGGAGCGGTGAAATCACAGAATCTATGATTTCACCGCTCCTTTTCATTTTTTTATAGATAGACAGCAAAAAAGCCGGCTTCCGCCGGCCGAAAATGCCAATAAATCAGATGTCTCTGTTTACTTTATGAGAACGAAGGCAACGAGTGCAGACATTCATTCTCTTGACCTGTCCGTCTACCAGTACGCGAACTCTCTGGATATTCGGTTTCCAGGTTCTCTTTGTTTTCAGATGGGAATGGGATACGTTGAATCCCGTAGCGGTTTTCTTGCCGCAAACTTCACAGTAGTTAGCCATGTGCTACACCTCCTTGCACTTCCGTAATTGCAACATTCATAATATATCACAATTACTTTTTTTAAGCAAGTCTTTTACGTAATCAATTTTCAGGAATATAATAAAAGAAGCAGAACTGTTTCTGCCCGGCAGCGGGAAAGGGCTTTTGTCCTGCAGGAAGGGGTACCTGTATATGGTATCAGACCGGGCTGTTTTTGGGAAGGGCTTGTTATGCATTTATCAGATTCCGTGCAGTATATCAAGGGCGTAGGGCCCAGCATGAAGGCAAAGCTCTCAAGGCTTGGCATTGCCACGGTGGAGGACCTGGTTTCCTTCTACCCCAGGCGCTACCAGGACTGGACGAAAATTACGAAGATGGAAGAGCTTCGTCCCGACGACGAGGCTGTCATTTACGGACAGGTGGCGGACATGAGGAAAATCACGCCCCGCCGGGGGCTGACCATAGTGAATGTGCTCCTCATCGACGGCACCGGCGCCGTGACACTGGTGTATTTCAACCAGCCCTGGAAGGGGGAGGCCTTCCGGAAGGGCACCTACGTGCTGGCCTACGGCAGAATTGAGTACAATTACGGAAAGCTCCAGATATCCGGCGCGGAAACGGAATTCATTTCCCCCGATGAGCTTCCCTCCTTCCGGAAGCTGGTGCCGGTGTATCCTCTCACCGAGGGCATCCGCATCAGCCAGATGAGGAACATGATTTCCTTTGCCCTGGACCATGTGGAGGATATGGAGGAAAATCTGCCGGTGGAAACGCTGAAGCGGCAGCATCTCATGGGGCGGCTGGAGGCGGCCCGGGCCATGCACAATCCCAAAAACTGGGAGGAGCAGAAGGAGGCCCGCCGGCGCACGGCCTTCGAGGAGCTCTTTTTCATGCAGGCAGGTATCCTCCTTCTTCGGAAGAAAAGGGAAAAGCAGGTGCTGAGTATCAAGTGCGCGCCGTCGGGAAAGCTGGTGCAGGCGGTGCGGGACCATTTCCCCTTCCGTCTCACCGAAGGGCAGCGGCAGGCTTTTTCAGATATAGAGGATGACATGGAAGGGCTCATCCCCATGCAGCGCCTCATCCAGGGGGACGTGGGCAGCGGCAAGACGGCGGTGGCGGCCCTGGCCCTGGCGAAAATCGTGGAAAACGGCTACCAGGGCGCCCTCATGGCGCCTACGGAGGTGCTGGCAGGCCAGCATTACCATACCTTCCAGGAGTTCTACAGGGGTCTTCCTATCCATGTGGCCTATCTTTCCGGCCAGACGAAGACGAAGGAAAGAAATGAAATCCTCCAGGGGCTGCTGGACGGTTCCATCGATGTGCTTATCGGCACCCATGCCCTCATTGAGAAGGATGTGGTCTTTGCCCACCTGGGCCTTGTGATTACCGATGAGCAGCACCGCTTCGGCGTAAGGCAGAGGAAGGCTCTGGAAACCAAGGGCGGCTGTCCTCATACCCTGGTCATGACGGCCACCCCCATTCCCCGCACCATGGCCCTTTCCATTTACGGGGATTTGGACGTATCCTCCATCCGGGGCATGCCGCCGGGACGTCATCCGGTAAAGACCTATGCCATCGGCAGCAGTATGCTCCGAAGGGTATTCAATTTCATGGGCCGTGAAATGACGGCAGGCCATCAGGTGTATGTGGTGTGCCCGCTGGTGGAAAAAAGCGAGAAGCAGGATCTGGCTTCCGCGGTGGCGGTGTACGAGGAGCTGAAGGATAAGGTATTTCCCATGTTCCAGGTGGGACTGGTGCATGGCCGCATGAAGAACAGCGACAAGGAAAAGGTGATGGAGGATTTCCACGGCGGGAAAATCAATCTGCTGGTGGCCACGTCGGTGATTGAAGTCGGGGTGAATGTGCCCAATGCCACCATCATGTTCGTCTACGGGGCGGACCGGTTCGGCCTGTCCCAGCTCCACCAGCTGCGGGGCCGGGTGGGCAGAGGAAAATCCCAGTCCTACTGCATTCTTTACTCCGATAATCATAACGAAGTGACGGAAACGCGGATGAAGCTTATGTGCGAGATCCAGGACGGCTTCCTCCTGTCGGAGAAGGATCTCCTCCTGCGGGGGTCCGGTGAATTCTTCGGCTACCACCAGCATGGCATGCCGGACCTGAAGGCGGCGGATATCGTAAGGGACCTGCCCCTTCTGGAAATGGCCAGAAAGGAAGCAAAGCGGGCGGTGGACGGCGGCGCCGATTTCAAAGAAGAGCTGTCCCACCGCTTCGGCGGCGCATTTTTCAAACGGCTTTACGAGGAAGAGTAGGGCCATTTGCATTTCCCTGTTTTCCTGTACCTTTTATTTATGCTATAATAATGAAATTAATGGATTCAAAATCATATACCTGAACAATGAAAGAGGAATCACTGATTTCAAGAAAATGGAGGCTATGATGAGAGCAGACAAGTTTGGCAAGAGAGGACTTACTTTTGACGATGTGCTCCTGATTCCTGCCCATTCCACCGTTCTTCCAAGGGACGTGGACGTGAGCACGAACCTCACAAGACATATCCGTCTCAATATTCCTATTATGAGTGCCGGCATGGATACGGTGACGGAAGCGGAAATGGCCATTGCCATGGCCCGTGAAGGCGGTATCGGCGTCATTCACAAGAATATGAGCATAGATGAACAGTCCCGGGAAGTGAAGCTGGTCAAGCGTTCCGAGCATGGCGTCATTGTGGACCCCATCTACCTGGCTCCGGACAATACCCTGGCCGATGCGGATGAGCTCATGAACAAGTACCATATTTCCGGCGTGCCCATTACGGAGGAAGGGAAGCTGGTAGGCATTATCACCAACCGTGATATGCGCTTTGAAACAGACCTTTCCCGCCCCATCAGCGACATCATGACATCCGATGGCCTGGTGACGGCACCGGAAAATACAACCATTGAAGAAGCCAAGGAAATCCTGAAGGCCCACCGCATTGAAAAGCTGCCGCTGGTGGATAAGGACGGATACCTGAAGGGACTCATTACCATCAGGGATATTGAAAAGATGAAGAAGTATCCAAACGCCGTAAAAGATGAAGACGGCCGTCTTCTGGCAGCTGCTGCCATCGGCGTGACTCCCGATGTGGAAGAAAGGGTGGAGGCCCTCCTGGCTGCCAGGGCGGACGTGCTTGTCATCGACACCGCCCACGGCCACAGTGAAGGGGTGCTTCAGACCATCCGCCGTCTGCGGAAGGATTTCCCCCATCTGGAACTCATCGCAGGCAATGTGGCTACCTATGATGCCACCAAGGCCCTCATCGAAGCAGGGGTGGATGCGGTAAAGGTAGGCATCGGCCCCGGCTCCATCTGCACCACCCGCGTGGTGGCAGGTATCGGCGTTCCCCAGATTACGGCGGTTTATGACTGCGCCAGAGCGGCAGAAGGCACAGGCGTGCCCATTATTGCCGATGGCGGTATCCAGTACTCCGGTGATATTGCCAAGGCACTGGGCGCCGGCGCCTCCTCCGTCATGCTGGGCAATCTTCTGGCAGGCACCGATGAAAGCCCGGGAGAAACCATCATTTACCAGGGCAAGAAATACAAGGCTTACCGCGGTATGGGTTCCCTGGGAGCCATGCAGGCAGGAAGCAAGGACCGGTATTTCCAGCAGAATGCCAAGAAGCTGGTGCCGGAAGGCATCGAAGGGCAGATCCCCTACAAGGGCCATGTGTCCGATGTGCTCTTCCAGCTTATCGGCGGTCTCCGTGCGTCCATGGGCTACTGCGGCACGCCGGACATTAAGACCATGAATGAAGAAACCCAGTTTATCGAAATCACCGGCGCCGGCCTCCGTGAAAGCCATCCCCATGATGTAAGCATTACGAAGGAAGCACCGAATTACAGTACGAAATGAAGGATAGAACATTGACATCCCATGTAGTCATGGATATCCGCATCCATGCGGTAACCATGAAGGAAGCACTGGCCTTTGCGGAAGAGAGAATCATGGAGGGAAAACCATCCATGATTGCCACAGCCAATGCGGAAATGATTATGATAGCCCAGGAGGACAGGGATCTGGCCCGCATACTGAACGGGGCGGATCTGGTAGTTCCTGACGGCGCCGGCGTTCTCTGGGCCGGCGAGCAGCTGGGCACCCCCTTCCCCGAGCGGGTAACCGGAGCGGATCTTACAGTGGAGCTTCTGAAAAGGGCATCTGCCATGAACTGGCCGGTGTATTTCCTTGGCGGAAACCCGGGGGTGGCGGCGAAGGCGGCCAAAAAATTCATGGAGGAACACGGAAGTTTTTCCCTGGTAGGCTGCCACGACGGCTATTTCAATAAAGAAGAAGAAAAGAAAATCATCGAAGATATCAAGAAGAGCGGCGCGAAGCTCCTATTTGCAGGCCTTGGCGTGCCCAAGCAGGAAAAGTGGCTCTATGCCCACAGGGAGGAGCTGGGGCTCCTTTCCATGGGTATCGGCGGCGTTTTCGACGTCATGAGCGGCAACCTGAAAAGGGCGCCTCTCTGGATGCAGAGACACCGGCTGGAATGGGCTTACCGGCTGTACCTGCAGCCCAGCCGCATCGGCCGTATGATGGCACTTCCGCGGTTTATGCGGGCTGTCAAAAAATGGAAAAAAGAACGCGGGAGTAAGTGATGCTGAAAAAACCTATCATATTACAGGAAGGCTACCCTTTCATAGCGGTAACCTTCCTTATCGGAGCGGTGCTCTGCTATTTGAAATGGTACTACCTGGCTGTGATACCCTTTGTGCTGTGCCTGTATTTTACCTATTTCTTCCGCTGCCCGCCCAGAAATAACAAAATCGTTCCCGGCGACGACATCCTGGTGTCGCCGGCAGACGGTACGGTGGTGGATGTGTCCCATGATGTGGAGGAAGATACCTTCCTTGGCGAGAAATGCCATAAGATTACCATTTTCCTCTCCATTTTCGATGTGCACTGCAACCGCAGCCCCATGGAAGGGGAAATCAAGTACCAGTCCTATACCCAGGGCCGTTTCCTTCCCGCCTACAAAGAGGGCGTGGGCTTTGAAAACGAAAGGGGAGCCATCGGTATCACCGGTAAGAACCGGTCCATTCTGGTCATCCTTATTGCCGGCATCCTGGCAAGACGGGTGGTTTCCTGGAAGAACCTGGGGGACAAGCTGGTGAAGGGGGAACTGTACGGAATGATTAAGTTCGGTTCCTGCACGGAGCTCTACATCCCCGGTGACTGCGAAATCTGTGTGAAAAAAGGGGATAAGGTCAAAGGTGGTCTGACGGTCGTAGGGAGGCTGAAATAAGTGAACAAATCTTGGATTGCAAATGCAGTAACCGCCACGAATGCATTGTTCGGCGGGCTGTCGATTATGATGTCCATACAGGGAAATTTCAAAACGGCAGCAGTATTTATTCTTATCGCCATGGTGGCAGATGCCCTTGACGGCAGGGTGGCAAGAGCCCTCCATACCGCAGGCCCCATGGGGGTGGAACTGGACTCCCTGTCCGATGATATTTCCTTCGGCATTGCTGCCGGCGCCCTCATGTATGCCTACCAGCTTCATGAGCTGGGGCCCCTGGGATTCATTCCCTGCGCCCTTCTGGGCACCTTCTGTGCCTTCCGCCTGGCCCGGTTCAACGTAAAGGTTACCAGCGTACACGGCTACTTCGAAGGTCTTCCCTGCCCGACCACCGGCGTCATTGTGGCGTCCTACGTGCTCTCGGGCATTAAGATCTGGAACTGGCTGGCCGTACTCTGCGTCCTCCTTCTGGCCTTCCTCATGGTCAGTGAAATCCACTATCCCGACAACAAGGGAGCCAGCGCCGACCAGCTTCATCTGCCGGCACTCCTCATCTGCCTTGCATTTTTCATTATCTGCACCATTTTCTACTGGCCTGTATGGGCAGCTGCCCTCTGCGCCGGCTATATCATGTTCGGCATGATGAATACCTTCCTGAACCGCAGAAAGGCGAAACGGAAAGCAAAGAGAAATAAAAGAATGGCCGGAGGAGATGGCGAAGGAAACGAATGATGACTCACATACTCGATATAATCATGATCCCTGTGCAGCTGATTGTGGCTTTCTTTACCATTTACTACACAGTCATTGCTGTATTCGGCATGTGGCATCGAAAAGAAAAAAATCTGGCGCCGCCTAAGAGCCGCTTCGCCGTGGTCATTCCTGCCCACAACGAAGAAATGGTGCTGGCGGACCTCCTGGAAAACCTGAAACTCCTGAAATATCCGAAGGAACTCTACGATGTCTATGTGATCGCCGATAACTGCACCGACCATACCGCCGACATCGCCCGGCAGCACGGGGCCTACGTCTTCGAACGGACGAACAAGGAACTGGTGGGCAAGGGTTATGCCATGGACTGGGTATTCCCGAAAATTTTTGCCCTGAATAAGGGCTACGACGCCTTCTGCGTCTTTGACTCGGACAACCTGGTGCACCTGGATTTCCTGGCGGTCATGAATAACCGTCTCCTGAAAGGCCAGAAAGTGCTGCAGGGCTATCTGTCCGCCAAGAATCCTACCGATACCTGGGTATCCGGCACCTTTGCCATTGCCTTCTGGACCATTAACCACCTGTGGCATCTGGGCAAGTACAATCTGGGCCTGTCCTCCTGCCTCGGCGGCACAGGCATGTGCATTGCAGCGGATATTGTAAAGAAATACGGCTGGGGCTGCGACTGCCTTACGGAAGACATGGAATTTTCCATGAAATGTCTCTCCCACGGCATCCGTACCTGCTGGGTCCATGACGCCATCATTTACGATGAAAAGCCGCTGGGCTTCATGGCATCCTGCCGCCAGAGAAAAAGATGGGCCCAGGGCCAGTTCGACTGCTCCGAGCGCTATATCCCCATCCTTTTAAAGGAAGGCATCAAGCGCCACAGCATCGTCATCCTGGACGGCATTATGCAGCTCCTGCAGAACTATTTCCTGCTGCTCTCCACCTTCTACCTGGTGATGACCTACATCAACATGTTCTATCCCTGCTTCACGGTGATTCTCTACAACGATGTGCTGGTTCCCCGCCAGTTCTGGGCGGTGCTGGGCTTCATCCAGTCCGTAGTGCCACTCATCGTGCTGCTGCAGATCGAAGTGCCTCTGAAGATTTATTTCTACTGGCTCATTTACCCCATCTTCATGTACTCCTGGATTCCCGTCACCATCCTTGGCTGGAAGGACCGGCACAAGAAGGGCTGGGTCCATACGATCCATACGAGAAGCATGCACTTCGAGCAGGCCAAACTGACAAGAAAAAAAGAAATCGATCCGTGATAGAGACCGGCAGCAGCTGCTGCCGGTTTTTTGTATTAGCGGGAGTTGCGGGCTGTTGGGTGCCTGGCGGTTAGCGTGCCTGAGGATAGAATCACTCGCACGGGGCTGCTAGTGTCTTATCTCAAGCATTATAATGGGCCCAGGAATCTGGACCATGAATTCTATATCTAAGCGCGTGAATCT
>NZ_CALGPS010000064.1 GCF_937959425.1 uncultured Dialister sp. | reverse complement strand
GCTTTCACCAGACTATACTATACACGCCGAACTGGCGCACAACTTAAGAACCCTCAGGGCAAAAGCCCTGTCATACCTCGCCTGCGCAGCAGGCGTCAACCCTCACGCTAGGGCATATCCCTCAGCAGCTCTGCCGCGTCCTTCTGTACTTCTTTTTCTTCCGCCGTTTCTGCTTTCATTTCCAGCACCGCCCGGGCCAGTTCTTTTCCTTCGTACCGTTTCCCTTTGAGCACTTCCGGAATGGCGGCGATGAAGTCGGCTTCCAGGCCGTCGGAGTCTACGGAGACTTCCTGCACCAGGCCGCGGTCCACGGAGAAGGAAAATTTCAAGAAGCCCCAGTCCCAGCGGCCTTCTACAGGCACGTCGAATTCATGGGCTGCGCCGAAGCGCCAGTCCCAGGAGGAGAAGAAGGCAATCCTGTCTTTCAGTGCTTCCTCCGGTATATCGGAGGAATGGATTTCTTCCACCGGAAGGCCGTAGACTTCGCCGAAGCTCTTCTGCAGGGCTTCGGTCAAACTTTCTACAGTAATGGCAGGGGCGAGGTCCGAGAGGTTCACTACTTTGGCGGGCACGGATTTCACGCCTTTGTAGTTCATCTTGGAGCCGTCCACGTTCAGGTATTTCACCATGTCCTTCATATCTTCTGCAATAAGGAGGGTGCCGTGGTGATAGCAGAGGTCTCCATGTTTGTAGAAGGCGTTTCCGGAAAATTTGCGGCCGTGGATTTTGATATCGTTCCTGCCGCTTTTTTCCGCCTGAATTCCAAATTTCTTCACACCTTCCACAATGACAGAGAGCTGTTTTGCCACATCGTAGTCCTGCCTTCGGGCCAGAAAAGAGAAATTCATATTTCCCAGGTCATGGTATACCGCACCGCCGCCGGAGAGCCGCCGGGCGAGAAGACCCCCATCTTCTTCCAGTTTTTTCACATTGCACTCATGCCAGCCGTTCTGGTTTCTGCCAATGACCACAGTATTCCTGTTCTGCCAGAGAAAGAAAATGATTTCCCCTTCCTCCACATGGTTCATGAGATATTCCTCCACCGCAAAGTTGCGGAAGGGGTTTTGCGTGTCCTGCCAGTTTTTAAGAAATGTCAATTTCCGGATCATCATTCGTCTCCAAAATCATAACGTATGCGGGGATGACGGGCTGCCTTCACTTCGTCCGGCCTGCCGATGGGCGTGGTGTGAGGTGCGGTATGAAGGGATTCCGGGTCGGTCCGCCCTTTTTCGAAGACCCGGAGGAAAGCTTCTGCCGCCCTGTCCAGGGTTTCCCTGTTTTCCGTTTCCGTAGGCTCCGCCATCAGTGCTTCGTGAACGATCAGGGGAAAGTACATGGTAGGCGGGTGCATGCCTTCGTCCAGAAGACCCTTGGCCACGTCCAGCGCCGATACGCCCGTTTCCTTTTTGTAATGAGCAAGGGTCATGACGAATTCATGCATGCAGCTTCCCGGATAGGCCATGTCCATGTGGGAGGAGAGTTTCTTCATCAGATAGTTGGCATTGAGCACCGCATGGGCTGATGTTTCGGCAAGGCCTTCCGCCCCCAGCATGAGGATGTATGCATAGGCTCGAAGGATGACCAGGAAATTGCCGTAGAACATTTTCACCCGGCCGAAGGATTTTGCGGGATCCATGAAATGGTACTTTTCCCCTTCCTTCACCACCACCGGATGGGGCAGGAAATCTTTCAGGAAATCTTTGCAGCCCACGGGGCCGCTTCCCGGACCGCCGCCGCCATGGGGTGTGGAGAAGGTTTTGTGCAGGTTCACATGGACACAGTCAAAGCCCATGTCCCCCGGCCGGGCTCTTCCTACCACGGCGTTCAGGTTCGCCCCGTCATAGTAGCAGAGGCCCCCTGCTTCATGGACGATACGGGTGATTTCCAGAATGTTGGGGTCGAAAATACCAAGGGTATTGGGATTGGTGAGCATAAGACCTGCCGTATCATCTCCCACTGCATTTTTCAATCCTTCAAGGTCGACGCCTCCCCCTTCATTGGAAGGCACATGCACCACCTCGTAGCCTGCCATGGCCGCGGAGGCGGGGTTGGTGCCGTGGGCGGAATCAGGAACGATGATTTTCGTCCTCTTCGTATCCCCCCGGGACAGATGGTAAGACCGGATGAGCCGAAGGCCCGTGTATTCGCCGTGAGCACCGGCAGCGGGCTGCAGGGTCATATCATCCATGCCGGTAATGGCGGCAAGAAGCTTCTGCAGTTCATACATAACCGCAAGGCTTCCCTGCACACTGTCCTCCGGCGCCAGGGGATGGATATGGGTAAAATCCTTCATGGAAGCAGCTATTTCATTCATCGCAGGATTATACTTCATGGTGCAGGAACCAAGGGGATAAAAGCCCTGGTTCACCCCGAAGGCCTGCTTCTCCAGCTGTCCGTAATGGCGGTCCAGTTCCACCTCATCCAGCTCCGGCAGATGAGGCGCTTTTTCACGAAGAGGAAGTCCTTCCGCCGCCGGTACGTCCAGGGCCGGGAAGAGTTCCATGTGATGTCCCTTTTTGGATCTTTCAAATATGAGCTCCATGGGCCATACCTCCTTTCAGGATGGAAACCAGCCTGTCCATGTCCTCCCGGCTGTTCATTTCCGTAGCACACCAGAGAATGCCCTCCTTCAGCGGAAGACCGCCCAGAATGTTTTCCTTCTCCAGAAGTTTTTCCACATCCTTTGGCGGAATGGGCGAATCGGTGACAAATTCATCAAAGAAGGGGCCCTTGTATTTCAGAGGAAATCCGATTTCCGAAAGCTTATCCGCCAGGTAATGGGCTTTGGCGGCACACTGGGACGCCGCTTCCTTCATCCCCTCCGGCCCCAGGGCTGCCATGTAGGCGCCTGACGCCATGGTACAGAGGGCTTCATTGGAGCAGATATTGGAAGACGCCTTTTCCCTTCGGATATGCTGTTCCCTGGCCTGCAGGGTGAGCACATAGCAGCGGTTTCCCCGGCTGTCCGTAGTTTCTCCTACGATGCGGCCCGGCAGCTTCCTCATGAGTTTTTCCCGGCAGGTCATAAATCCCATGTACGGGCCACCGAAGGAAAGGGGCAGCCCCAGTTCCTGTCCATCGCCTACGGCAATGTCGGCACCATATTCCCCCGGCGTCTTCAAAAGGCCAAGGGACATGGGAGACACGGACATGACGGCCCTGGCTCCTGCCTCATGGGCCAGCGTGACAAGCCTATCCCCATCTTCAATGAGGCCGAAGAAATTGGGGTTCTGGAAGAAGACCGCCGCCGTACTTTCATTCAGCAGGGAAGAAAGGGCTTCTCCGTCCGTTTTTCCCTCTTTGGCGGGAATCAGGGTCAGTTTCACATGACGGCTTTCACAATAGGTCTTCATCACTTCCAGCACCTGGGGGTGCATGGCAGCAGACGCAAGGATTTCATTTCTTTTCCGCTCCAGGCACATGAATACCGCCTCCGCCGCTGCCGTGGCGCCGTCATAAACGGAAGCATTGGACACGTCCATGCCGGTGAGCTCGGATATCATGGTCTGGTATTCAAAGATGGACTGCAGGATGCCCTGGCTGATTTCCGCCTGGTAGGGCGTATAGGTGGTGCGGAATGCCTCCTTGTTGATAACCTGCTTCACAATGGCAGGAATGTAATGACAGTAGGCACCGGCACCTCTGAAAATAGAAGTAAACCGGCGGTTCTTTGCCCCGGTATGCTCTATGTCCAAAAGCACTTCCATCTCGCTTTTTCCTTCGGGGATATCTATCCCTTTCCCGTACACCTCCTTCGGCACCTGCCGGTACAGGGCATCCAGGGAAGGAAGGCCCAGGAAATCAAGCATCTCCTTCGTTTCGGAAGGAGACGATGGTACATAGTTTCCCATAATCATTCCTCCCCGCAGGTTTTGCAGAACTCCTCATATTCCTTCGCATCCATGAGCTCCTCCATGTCACTCACGTCTTTCACCTTTACGAACCAGGAACCGTAGGGGTCGCCGTTCACCTTTTCCGGCGCATCCAGCAGTTCTTCATTCACCTCTTCCACTTCGCCGGTTACAGGGCTGTACACATCGGACACCGCCTTCACCGATTCAATATCCGCAAAGGTATCGCCGCTTGTGACCGCATCCCCTGCCTCCGGAAGATTGACAAATACAATGTCCCCCAGCTGGTCCTGGGCATAGTCCGTAAGACCGATGAGCACAAGGTCTCCTTCTTTCTTCACCCATTCATGGGTCTTGGCATACTTTACATCCTTTGGAAAATTCATGGTAATTCCTCCTTTGATACTCTATAGAAAATGTGATATATGGTAAAGATGAAATTTGAGATATAGAGCCACTGCGTGGCAGGGTTCAGAAGGTTCAGAAGGTTCAAAGGGTTCAGAGGGTGGTGGTGGGCTGTATTCCCGAAGGGGCCTGCCGCTGCGCGGCAGAGGGGCGTATGGCCCTGTGCTAACGCACGGGCCAAGGGTTGCGTCGCTGCCGCTCAGGGGGCAAAGGCCGTGGTGGGCGCCTTTTGGAAATATGGGGCGCCAGTTTGTATAAAACCTTAACAACCGCCCTGACAGGCGAGGGAAAAGCGGCCCCCTTTGGTGGCTGGCGCCACCACCTTTCCCCCGCTAAAGCGGGGGCACTATGGACGCTTACCAATGTACCACATGACTCTGCAGGAAAGCTTAGAGAGGTTTATTCTGCCCCCTGAATAGGGGGAAGTCCGGCGCAGCCGGATAGGGGGTGGCCACCGAAGGTGGCCTATTCAGCAGAATGTTCAGAGGGTGTAAAATTCCTTGTGTAAATTAGATTCCTATTAATAAACATGACATTT
>NZ_CALGPS010000063.1 GCF_937959425.1 uncultured Dialister sp. | reverse complement strand
GCTCCGCGAGGCTATTTTCTCATAAGTGGCTCAATGCAGAGCACGGGTTGTTCTGCCCCCTGAATAGGGTGGCAAGCGAACGTGATTTGTAGGGGAGCGATAGCGACCTGAAAATCACGTGAGACGCTTTCCAGTGGAGAAAGTCCGGCGCAGCCGGATAAGGGGTGGCCACCGCAGGTGGCCAATTCGGCAGGATGGTATCTGGAGAGATGAGACATAAGTGCTTTTCCCGTTGCGGCGGTTCCCCCTTTGGTGCCTGCGGCACCACCTTCCTCCACGGGAAAGCATGTCACTGGATTCTCAGTCGCCTTTGGCTCCCTGCGAATCCAGTTCCTTTGCCACCCCGCAGGCGGGGGGACAACAACCCGCTTTATACATAGTGCAACTTATGAGGAGAGGACAAGCATAGAGCGGCCCTATTCTGCCCCCTGAATAGGGGTGGCAAGGGGAAAAGAGGGATTGTGGCGGGAGATATTGAGCCATATGCTTCCTGTGCCATTCCGGCAGTGCCCCCCTTTGGTGGCTGGCGCCACCACCTTCCCCCCGCAGGCGGGGGGACAACAAAGCTCCGCGAGGCTATTTTCTCATAAGTGGCTCAATGCAGAGCACGGGTTGTTCTGCCCCCTGAATAGGGTGGCAAGCGAACGTGATTTGTAGGGGAGCGATAGCGACCTGAAAATCACGTGAGACGCTTTCCAGTGGAGAAAGTCCGGCGCAGCCGGATAAGGGGTGGACGCGTCAGCGTCCAATTCAGCAGAATGGTACATGGAGAGATGAGTCATAAGTGTTTTTTCCATTCCGGCGGCGAGCGTAGCGAGCCCGCCGCCGCAAAGCGGCCATATAAAATCTGCGGCGCCAGCCGCCACCACAACCCTCGGGCCTGAAAGGCCCGTCAAACCTGAGAACCCTCCGGCCGTAGGCCGGTCAATCCTAAGAACCTTTTTCCACAACCCTTCTACACAACCTGCGCCGATAGGCGCGCCCCTTTTTATACTGCGGCGCCAGCCGCCACCACAACCCTCGGGCCCAAAGGGCCCGTCAAACCTGAGAACCCTCCGGCCGCAGGCCGGTCAATCCTGAGAACCTTTTCAGCCGCAGCCCTTCTACACAACCTGCGGCGAAGCCGCGCCCCCTTTTGGTGCCTGCGGCGCACCCTTTTCCATTCATGTTATAATGAAATCAGACATCATCCCATTGTATTCAGTAAAGAAGGAGTAAAAAATATGGATGACGGCCACATATGGCTTGAAGTGATTGTGATTATTCTGTTAGTCCTGGCCAACGGGGTCTGTTCTCTGGCGGAAATCGCTATTGTGGGGGCGCGGAAGACGAAGCTGCAGGAGATGATTGATGAGGGGAATAAGAATGCGGCCTATGCGCTCCGGCTGGCGGAGCGGAAGGATGAGCTTTTTGCCACCATCCAGGTAGGTATTACCACCATCAGCATTATTACCGGTATGTTTTCCGGTGCGTCCCTGGCGGGGCCTCTGGGAGAGGAAATGGCCAAGTTTCCGCCCCTTGCGCCCTATGCCCAGGCGGTGAGCATGGTGACGGTCATGGTGCTTGTGACCTATTTCTCCCTCATTATCGGGGAGCTGGCGCCAAAGTGGATTGCCATCGACATTCCGGAGAAGGCAGCCTGCTTTGTGGCCCGTCCTATGATTATCCTGGCTACGGTGTGCAAGCCCCTGGTGCTGTTTTCCACCTGGTCCACGAAGACGGTGGTGGGGCTCCTTGGCATCCATATGGAAGGGGAGCAGCCGGTGTCGGAGGAGGAAATCAAGGTCCTGCTCCAGCAGGGGGCGAAGCTTGGCACCTTTGACAAGGAAGAACCGGAAATCATTGATAATGTGTTTGAGCTGAACGACCGCACGGCGGCGGACTGCATGACCGCCCGGCCCCAGCTGGACTGGATCGACCTGGAGGACAGTGAGAAGAAAATCTGGTCCGACATGATGAAGACGTCCCATTTCCGCCTGCCGGTGGGCAGCGGCTCTCTGGACGATTTCAAAGGGCTGGCAGATCTTTCCGATGTGCTCATGGATCAGCATGTGCACCCGGGAAAGGCGCTGAAGAAGTCCCTCATGGAAAATGTGCATGCACCGGTGTATATTCCGGAAACCCTGACTTTGACGAAGGTGCTGAAGCTCTTCCGCAGCCGCGGGGTCCATGAGGCCATTGTAATTGATGAATACGGCACCCTGTCGGGACTCATTACGCTCCACGATGTGCTGGAGGAAATCGTAGGCGATATGCCCGGCGACAAGGAGGATATCCTGGAGGAACAGAACAAGTTCATCCGCCGGTCGGAGAATTCCTGGCTGGTGGAAGGGCTCTGCTCCATCGACGATTTCCGAGAGTATTTCCATATAGAGGACGAACTTCCCGGAGAGGCTGAGGGCTATTACAAGACCCTTGGCGGCTTCATTACCTACCTTCTGGGCTATATCCCGAAGGAAACGGAGAAAACCTGGTATGGCAGCTTTACCTTTGAGGTCATGGACTGCGATAACCGGCGTGTGGATAAAGTACTTGTGACGAAAGGCAAAGAGGAGGAACCAAAGCATGAGCAGTGAAAATGAAAAACCGATGTCTTTAGCAGAACGTCTGCAGAATCTGTCCCGGGATCTGGAGGATAACCAGGCCTTCCTTCGAACCTACATGCTTTCCCCCAGCCCCGACTTCCGGCCGGCAGAGGAGGAAAGAATCCGCCAGATTTCCCGCCTGGCCGATGAAATGATGGAGATTCTCACGGAACTGGCTGACTGCAGGGAAGAAAACTCAGTCACCGACGCCATGGACGATGACCTGAACCTGGAGTACAAGACCCACACCCTGGGCGACCCGGACGATGGGGACAACATCGAAGGGGACGGGAATATTAACGAAGAAGAAATGATTCCCATCAGCGAAGCCCGCACCCTGCCGGAAGCAGAAGAACTGCTGTCCAAAAAGGAAAAGAAGGGCAAGAAACACGGGAAGAAGGATAAGAAGAAGGGAAAGAAAGGGAAAAAAGGGAAAAAATGAGACAATAGCGGCGGGAGGCGGTATTCCCGAAGGTTGACGCGCCCTTGCGGGCGCGAAGGTTGATGGCCCGTGCGCTGCTGCGCCGGGCCAAAGGTTCTGTCCGGGACCGGCTTTGCCTCCCGGACGGTTTGAGGGCATTCGCCCAGGGTAGTTATAAAGTATCGCTGCGCTGGCGAGGTGGGCGCCCTTGCGGGCGCCATTATAAATGCTGCTTCGCAGCAAAAACCATACAACCGGGCCTTCGGCCCGTGGAAAGACGTGGCATTAGGTTTTATTCCGCGAAGCGGAATTATAAATTTCATTGCCCTCAGGGCAATCCGCAACCCCCAGCCGCGAAGCGGCTGTCAAACCTCCGAACCCTCCGGCCCCAAAGGCCGGTCAATCTTAAGAACCTTTTGGCCCAGCCCTTTTTCACAACCCTTTCTACACAACCTGCTTGCGCCAGCAGGTCATAACCTGCGGCGAAGCCGTGCCCCATCCCCTTTTGAACCCTTTGAACCTTTGACAAAGAGAGTCGTCGAAGTTAGTGACTGAAAAAAGTAAGGAGCCCCAAACCATGCCTCACTACGCATTACCTCATGAAATCATGTATCACACCGGCCTGTCAAAGGAGATGACCGGCGGCGCCCGGTTTGCCCTGGTGCCCGGGGATCCGGGACGGGTGGAAGGATTGGCGAAGGCGCTGGATGAGAAGGCAGTCTTTGTATGCTCCCACCGGGATTTCACCACCTGGAAGGCCACCGTTTCCGGCGAGCCGGTGCTTATCATGTCTACCGGCATGGGCGGTCCCTGCGTTACCTTTGCGGTGGAAGAACTGGCCCGTCTGGGAGTGACTTCCTTCATCCGCGTAGGCACTACCGGCTCTATTCAGGACGATTTGAACCTGGGGGACGTGGTTATCAATAAAGGCGCTGTCCGCAGGGACGGCGCCTCCAGAGCCTATGCGCCCCTGGCATACCCTGCCATGGCGGACATGCGGATTACCCTGGCCATGGAAGAAGCGGCCCGGGAACTGAAGGTGCCCCATAAAACCGGTATTTCCGTATCCACCGACAGCTTCTGGCCGGGACAGGAACGGTACGACAGCTTCTCCGGCTACGTGCGGAGAAACCTGCAGGGGAGCCTGGCGGAATACCGCGCCCTGGGCTGCACAAACTTTGAAATGGAAAACGCCACCCTCTTCACCCTGACCTCCGTCCTGGGCCTTTCTGCCGGCTCCATCTGCGGCGTAGTGGCCAAACGGACGGACAGTGAGGCCGTGGCGCCTCATGAGGTGTATGAACTGGCGGAAAAAAGGTTCCAGCAGGTGGCGAAAAGGGCGCTCCAGATGCTGATTGGCCATTTCATGGTGACCATTTGAGACAATAGTGGCGGGAGGCGGTATTCCCGAACCTTAGGGGAGCACTGATTAATTCATAGAGTCTGCTTTTATAAGAATTTTTATGCACTGCTTCGTCATGGAACTCCTTAAATAGCTCGCTATTCTCGTCATCCCATTCCTCGCATTGCATAAAAATTCTAGAATAAAAGCAGACAACGATTTAATCAGCGCTTCCCTAGAGGGGGCACGGCTCCGCCGCAGGTGGGTTTATATACTCATCGCCCGCAGGGCGATACCACATCCCTCGGCCTGAAAGGCCGTCAAACCTCCGAACCCTCCGGCCCAAAGGGCCGGTCAAACCTAAGAACCTTTTTCAAAATCCCCTTGCTATTGAGGGCAAAATCATTTATCATAACAATGATATACTATTGCTTTCGGAAAAGCAGAGACAAAGGAGATTTTTGGAAGAATGAGAGCACGTGGTCTTTTATTTGGCGTGGCAGTGGCGTTTGGTGTCTGGAATATGATTAACAGCGGCGTGAATACGCGGTCTGTGGCAATCTTAGCCATGATTATCGTCTGCCTTGTCATTAATGTGTATAATTACCGTCAGAAACAGCAGCAGCGGGAAGCGGCAGAGGCGGCTGTTCGGGAGAAGGAAGAGGTTCGCCAGCTTCGGGCGGAAGCTCGGCGCAGGCAGAACCGGAAGAACAGGAAGCATCGCAAGTAATTCTGTCCTTCAGAGGACCCCGGGCCCTTTTTCTGTTTTATGGGGAAGTATGAGCAGATGATATAGGTGATTCATTTGGTCATAGCTTTCTTTTTGTTGGAGGTTTTATGCCGGCGGCGTTGATTTATCGCTGGGCAGTGTTTATCCTGCTCATTTTGGGGCTGATTCTTCTCATGAAGCATAAGGTGCTGACGCCCTTTGTGTTCTGGTCAAGGATTCAGTACTATACCTTTTCCACTTTCACCCTTTTCGTGGTGTGGCTGGGAGCTACCCTTTTCCGGGTGGATGTGCCCTTTCTCTATACGGCGGACTGCCGCTACATCGTGGCGGCCAGCCTTGGGACTCTGTCCCTCATGTATCATCTCATCGTACGGCCCGGTGCCATTCGCACCCACAAGCTGAACGATATCAGCTACGAGCATTTTTCTTTCTACAATTACATATTTCACTATTTCATCCCCATCCTCATGCTGGTGGACTATATCTTCTTCGTGGATAAAAGGGAAATGCACTGGTACACCATGTTTACCTGGATGATTTACCCTGCTTTCTATGTAGTATTCGTCTATTTCCGGGCCTGGGTGACCATCGTGACCCACGGGAAATCCCATCTCTATCCCTATACCTTCATGGACCCCAACTTCCACGGTCCCCTTGCCATTACCAGAGGCGTCCTCATCGTAGGAGCCCAGTTCTTCGTCATCGGCGTCTTCGTCTACGCCCTGGGCATGGGACTCTTCCATCTGGGCATTCCGCCCCTCTCCTGGACCTATAACGGATGAGATCCGGCAGTCAAGCGCCCTGCGGGGCGCTTTTTTGATGGCTCTCATGGCGGTGTTCCCATTCCGGCGGCGCCCCCTTTGCTGCCTTACTGCACTACCTTTCCACCTAAAGGTGAAACGACTCACTATGATTTGCGCGTCGCTGGTGCTCCTTCAAATCATGTTCGCTGTGCATCCACGGGAAAGCGTCTCACACGATTCTCAGGTCGCTGTCGCTCCCCTATGAATCGTGTTCGCTTGCCACCCTGGAGGGGGAAGTTTTAGCGGCGCTATGTCTTGTGGTGCTTATGAGGGAATTGCTTATCGGGGCATTATTGTCCCACCGCTCAGCGGGGGGAAGGTGGTGCCGTAAGGCACCAAAGGGGGAAAAGCCGCCGCAGGCGGCTCCTTCCCGTCGACTGGTATTTATTACCGGTTGTCTCAAATACGGCATGTACTAAGATTCTTCGCCTATGGCTCAGAATGACTGTGCGGAGCGGTAAGTCCCGTAACGCTGATTTCATACTCATCGCCGTAGGCGATACCACCACCCTCTGAACCCTCACGCCCGCAGGGCGCGTCACTGTCACTGTCCCACTGTTTCACTGTCTCACTATCCTATAGAGACATACAGGAAAATAAATGATATAATAGTTTCGTTACATTCGATTCGTGCTTTTGCTGTAAGGAGTTTAATTGATGGCAGAGACAAATGAAAAAGTGACGAAGGATTTCGTCGACCATTCCTATTTCTACAGACCCTACATGGTTCTGGTGGTGATCGCTTTTATTCTGTGGGCGGCCTATGTGTGCTGGACGGGGTACTGGGGATTTATTGTGAATCACCGGGTGCCGGTGATTGACCTGGGTATGCAGGCGGCCATTCTGTGGTGGCTTCTGGATACAGTGCTTACGAAGACGGTGTACCGGCTGGAGAAGGATCGCCTGTATATGCTGAAAACCGGTGTGGGACACAAGAAGGAGCTTTCCATTCCCTATGAGGATATTTTCGGCGTCCACCATTTCAAAAACCAGCTCATGAAGCCGGTGACTTACCGTTATACTTTCCATGAATATGCGAAGCTGGACAACCGTCCTATCTGGTCGCTTCTGTATGACATCGGCAGCGACAGGAAGGTGGGCCGTGTGCTCATGAAGGCTTCCGAGGAGTTCTGGCAGGAGTTTGAACGCCGTATGCCGGGGCAGATCCGCATTCCCCAGGAGGAAGTGGTGACCTTTACCTACAAGGCTATGGAGAAGAAGCTCCGCGACCAGGGGTATTTCAAGGAACATCCGGAAATGTCCTTCGAGGAAGGCATCAAGCAGCTGCGCCAGAAGGGTACGGAAATGGGGGGCCGTGAAGATGAACTCACCGGCGCCGATTTCCATGGTGAAGAGGTGGAGCTTCATAACGGCACCAGTAAGGAGACCCTTGAGGCAGCCAATCGGAAGATGGAGGAAGCCCGGGCGGAAAGGGATGAAAAGAAAGAATGATAGAAGGGGGCTGTGAAAAAATGTAAATCATTTTTTCACAGCCCATATTTTATATCAGC
>NZ_CALGPS010000062.1 GCF_937959425.1 uncultured Dialister sp. | reverse complement strand
CACCTCAATAGGAAACTATACGCGAATAGTTTCCTGTCGGTAAGAAACACCACAGCCTGTCACCTCAATAGGAAACTATTCGCCAACAGTTTCCTGTCGGTAAGAAACACTACAGCGTGTCACCTCAATAGGAAACTATACGCGAATAGTTTCCTGTCGGTAAGAAACACCACAGTGTGTCATACCAATAGGAAACCCTTCGCGAATAGTTTCCTGCCGGTAAGAAGCACCACAGCGTATCACCTCAATAGGAAACTATTCGCCAATAGTTTCCTGTCGGTAAGAAACACCACAACCTGTCACCTCAATAGGAAACTTTCCCCCATCATATTGACAAAAGCTCTCATTTAGCCTATCTTATGTACAGAATATTGAAAAATTTCGTACAAAGGAGAAAAATCATGAATATGGATATTTTTTGGGGGCTTTTTATCCCCTTTCTGGGCACTTCCCTGGGGGCGGCCTGTGTGTTCTTTATGCGGGGTGAAATACATCAGGGGGTGCAGCGGGGACTGACCGGTTTTGCTTCCGGCGTCATGGTGGCGGCGTCCATCTGGAGTCTTCTGATTCCGGCGCTGGAGGAGTCGGAGGCTTTGGGGAAGCTGGCTTTCCTGCCTTCGGTTATCGGTTTTGGCGGCGGCATGGCCTTCCTTCTTCTGCTGGATCATGTGATTCCCCATCTTCACATGGGGGCCAGGGAAGCGGAGGGGCCTAAAAGCCATCTGGCCAGGACCACCATGCTGGTATTGGCGGTGACTCTCCATAATATTCCGGAAGGCATGGCGGTGGGGGTGGTGCTGGCAGGTTTCCTGTCCGGCCACGGTGATATTACCTTTGCCTCTGCCATGGCCCTGTCCCTGGGCATTGCCATCCAGAATTTCCCTGAAGGTGCCATCATTTCCATGCCCCTTCGGGGAGCGGGCATGGGAAAAATGAAATCCTTTGCCGGCGGTGTGCTGTCGGGGGCGGTGGAGCCCATAGGCGGTTTCATTACCATTCTTTTGACTTCCCTCATCGTGCCCCTCATGCCCTACCTCCTGTCCTTTGCAGCGGGGGCCATGATGTATGTGGTGGTGGAAGAGCTGATTCCGGAAATGTCACAGGGTGAGCATTCGGACGTAGGGGTCATTACCTTCGCCCTGGGATTCATGGTGATGATGTCCCTGGATGTGGCGCTTGGTTAGTGAGCTGGTGTACTAGTGAGCTAGTGAGCTGGTGAGCTAGTGTTCTAGTGGGACAGTGGGACAGTGAGACAGTGAGACAGTGAGACAGTAAGCAGCTTTCCGCTTACCGCTGCGCGCCGGGCTGTATTCCCGAATGATGGGAGACGAAAGACGACAGACATCAGACGATCAGACGTCAGATATACGGTATTTCTAAAAGCAAGAGGGGGAGGCGCCTTTTGCGCCCGGGTTCCATCGTTCGTGTGCTTTACACCGAACGATGGGATTTCCTCACAGAGCGGGCTGGTTCAAAGGGGAGTATGTAAAAGGTACTCAAGATTGACTGGCCCGGTGGGCCAGAGGGTTCTTACGTTTGACAGACGCTTCGCGTCTGAGGGTTGTGGTATCGCCTGACGGCGATGAGTATAAAAGCTGCCTGTCGGCAGCGAAAATCACTCAACCTCCGACCCTCGTGGAAATGCATCGCAGGCGCGGTTATACGATTTTGCCGCCGACAGGCGGCATTAAAAACTTCATTGCCGCGCAGCGGCAATCCACAACCCTCGGGCCATAGGCCCGTCAAACCTAAGAACCCTCCGGCCGACAGGCCGGTCAATCACAAGAACCTTTTTCCACAACCCTTCTACACAACCTGCGGCGTCAGCCGCGCCCCCTTCCCTTCTGAACCCTTGGGGTGAAGCCCCGTCAACCCTCAAATCCATCAGGCGTGCCCTTTAAAATTAGAAAACGATTAAATATCAAAAACCCTCTTGCAAAATTTGGCAGAGGGACCTATAATGCAAACATCAAATTCATACAGGTGGATGAAACATATGGGAGAAAGCCGAAAGGCTTACCGAAGGAGTAACACTCTCAGGTATCTCAAAAGATAAGTACCGTATGTGGACACACTCTGGAGAGTCTCGATTAAAGAGCGCCGAAGGTGTAAGGATGGAAACGTCCCAATCTCTCAGGCAAAAGGACAGAGAAAGCAGCGTCACACTATTGTGTTCCGCTTTAAGGTAGACAATGCCGGCTTCCAGAGTTTTATTTCTTATGGAATGCCGGCTTTTTGTTATATCTTATTTCAGGAGGGCGTTGTTAAAAATGGATTTGAATTACATGAACGTGTTGAATTCGCTTGATAGTTTTATCTGGGGGCCGCCGCTGCTGGTTCTTCTTGTAGGAACCGGTATCCTGCTTACCATCCGCTTGAAGCTGCTGCAGGTATTCCAATTACCGAAGGCGCTGAAGCTGATTTTCAAAGCACAGAATGCAGGCAGCGGTGATATTGATTCTTTCAAAGCTCTCTGCACAGCCCTTTCCGCAACGGTGGGCACCGGCAACATTGTAGGCGTGGCAACAGCCATCGCAGCCGGCGGCCCGGGCGCCATTTTCTGGATGTGGCTTGCCGCATTCTTCGGAATGGCCACCAAGTATGCCGAAGGTCTTCTGGCCGTCAAGTACCGTGAAGTGGATGCCAAAGGTGAAATCGCCGGCGGCCCCATGTTCTACATCAAAAACGGTATGGGCGAGAAGTACAAATGGCTGGGAACCCTCTTCGCCATCTTCGGCGTTCTGGTAGCTTACTTCGGAATCGGTACTTTTGCCCAGGTGAATTCCATTGTGGATATCACCAAGATGACTATCGGACTGGATCCCATGTGGACAGCCATTATCCTCACTGTGCTGGTCGCAGCCATCACCCTTGGGGGCCTCCAGTCCATCGCCGCAGCCGCTTCCAAAATCGTTCCGGCTATGGCAGTGATTTACTTCGTTTCAACCGTTGGTGTATTGATTTTCTTCGCTGATAAGATTCCTGGTGCTGTTGAAACTATTATTTCCAATGCATTTACAGGCAGTGCCGCAGCAGGCGGTTTTCTTGGTTCCACCATGATTATGGCTATGAGAAATGGTATTGCCAGAGGCGTGTTCTCCAATGAATCGGGCCTCGGCTCCGCTCCTATCGTAGCAGCCGCTGCTAAGACCAAATGGCCTGCGGAACAGGGACTTATTTCTATGACCGGTACATTCATTGATACCATTATCATCTGCACACTGACCGGTCTTACCATCGTCGTATCCGGTGAATGGCTGAACGGCCTGAACGGAGCGGCCCTGACCAATGCAGCTTTCAAAGACGCATTCCCCGCATTCGGCGGCTACATGCTCATGATTGGCCTGGTACTCTTCGCTTTCACCACCATCCTTGGATGGAACTACTACGGCGAACGCTGCATGATTTATCTGGCAGGTACCAAGGGAGTTCTTCCCTACCGCCTCATCTTCATCGCACTTGTTGCAAGCGGCGCATTTTTGAAACTCGAAGCCATCTGGGTTCTGGCGGATATCGTCAACGGACTCATGGCTATTCCAAACCTGATTGCCCTGCTGGCCCTGTCCGGCGTGGTGGTAAGAGAAACTGCCAAGTATTTCGACCACCTGAAGACAGGCAAGGACTACGAAGAATACGTAGACCAGGACCCCAGCAAGGAAGTAAAGGCCAAAATTTCCGCAGATACGGAAAACTGAGCTTTTCAATCGGGCACTGATATCACATATTATTTCCAGGCGGAAAGGTTTTCCCATTTTCCTTCCGCCGGGATTAATATGACACCCCATCCGGCTAAGGGCACCCTGGTGGATAAGCCCTCCTAAACTGATTCATCAGGGAGTGCCGGGCTTCGGGAAGTATCCCTGGAAATATTTCCCGAAGTGGAGGCCCTGCTTTTTCAAAAAATGGTTCCATAATAATTCATGTATGTATAGGATCAGGCGAATGCCTGTGAATATATGCCGCAATGCACGGCAGGCTTCCGTAGGGGGAATTCAGATCTGGTTCCCGAAAGAAGCCGAAAAGCAAAATATGGTGGATGATGTACACTGAAAAATGAGAGCCCAAGGGCCCTCTGCCGAAGGAGTAATACTATCAGGCGTTCAGTAGAACACGAAACTGTGTACGGACACAACTCTGGAGAGTCCCATTCGATTGGGCGCCGAAGGTGTAAAGGGATTTCACCCGTAAATCCCGAATCTCTCAGGCAAAAGGACAGGGCTGGCACGTGGGTAACTCCCGCTATGCATGGATGCATACATACATAACAACCGCCAGCCTCAGACTTTCACACACCATCAGCCTGAGTGCGGCGGTTGTTTTTTTCTCAGAAATACGGGTCAAATGTAAGGGGGATATTATTATGGACATGGCTGCAATCAACTCGCTAGTCAATACAATTGACGGCATAGTCTGGGGCCCGGTAATGCTGGTGCTCCTTGTCGGTACCGGTGTGTACCTCACCTGTTTATTGAAATTCCAGACCTGGCGGAATCTGCCCTATGCAATCCACAGCGTCCTTTCTAAAGAAGCCCGCACCACCAAGCGCGGTAAAGGCGATGTTTCTCCATTCTCCGCATTAATGACAGCTCTCGCTGCTACCATCGGCACCGGCAACATCGTAGGCGTTGCCACCGCCATGTTCTCCGGCGGCCCCGGCGCCCTGGTATGGATGTGGATTTCCGCATGCTTCGGCCTTACCACTAAATTCTCCGAATGCATGCTCTCCATTAAATACCGTGAAGTCAATGCCAAAGGTGAAATGAAGGGCGGCCCCATGTTCACCATGAAGAACGGTTTCAAAAACAAAACCGCCGGCCGTACCCTTGGCTTCCTCTTCGCACTGTTCTCCGTCATTGCTTCCTTCGGTATCGGCAACATGACCCAGGCAAACTCCATTTCCGGAGCCGTACAGACTGTCTTCGGCATGCCTCTTGAAGTCTGCGGCGTCATTCTCACCGTTCTGTCCCTGATTATCATTGTAGGCGGTATCAAGACAATTTCCAAAGTTTCCTCTGTTGTTGTTCCCGGCATGGCTGTGTTCTATATCATCGCAGGTCTCATCTGCATTCTTCTTAACATCCAGAACGTACCTCACGGCCTCTACCTGATTTTCATGATGGCCTTCAACCCGCAGGCAATCGGCGGCGGCGTCCTCGGCACCATCACTGTTACCGTTATGAACTCCATGCGTTACGGCGTTGCAAGAGGCTGCTTCTCCAACGAAGCCGGCCTGGGCTCCGCAGCTATCACCGCTGCTGCTGCTACCACCGATGACCCCGTTCGTCAGGGCTACATCAACATGACCGGTACCTTCTGGGATACCATCGTTGTCTGCACCATCACCGGCCTCACCATTGCTTCCTCCGGCGTCCTCGGCACCACCGATGCCAGCGGCGCACCGCTGAAAGGCATTGCCCTCACCATGGCAGCTTTCTCCACCAACATCGGCGTTATCGGTACTTACATCGTAGCTATCGGCATCATCCTCTTCGCCTTCTCCACCATCCTTGGCTGGGAATACCACGGTGAAAAAGCTTGGGAATACCTCTTCGGAACCCATAAATACAACATGGTTTACAGAATCGTTTTCTCCCTGGTCGTTTACGTAGGTGCTACCCAGACCCTGGATCTGGTATGGAACCTTTCTGATATTGCCAATGCACTCATGGCAATTCCAAACCTCATTTCCCTGCTGGTTCTCTCTCCTGTCATTAAAGAAGAAGTCGTCCGCTTCCAGGGCGTACTTGCTAAGGAAAGAGCTGAAAAGGCAGCACTGGCTGCCAAAGAAGAAGGCGCCAAAGCTCACATCTGAGTTTCTTCTTCAACCCACAGGGACGCGATGAATCCATAAGGTTCATCTTCCATATCGTTGTCCCCCCTCACTTCTCCGGAAGTGAGAAACAACCCCTATCCTGCTCCTCTGAATTCCGGCAGGATAGGGGATATTTTTTGCCTTTTTTATGAAATAGGAGTGGAAAGTTTCTTGGAGGCGCCGCAGGCGGCTATACTACCTAAAGTGACGATAAATACTGATAAGCAGAAGACCTGAGACTATCAGACGGAGGTATGAGGTAAATGCCCAGCGCCCATAGTGCCCCCGCTTGCGGGGGAAAGGTGGTGGCGTCAGCCACCAAAGGGGGAGCCGCCGAAGGCGGCTGTTTTGCTGGAAGTGACGGTATTGCCGGTAAATACTAATGAGCGGGAGATGGGATACTCTGCCTTTCCCGCCGACCGGGATTCTTCGCCTGCGGCTCGGAATGACGGAGTCAGGCAGGAAGAGGAAAGCACGTAACGCAGGCTCCTTCCTTTGGTGGCAATCCTGCATAGGATTGCCAAGTCGGGCAAAGTTGGCCCTTAGCCTGCCCATAAAAGGGCCTTCCTTTTGGTTGCCCGACCGGAATGGAGCTGCCCGACAGGGCTGAGGATAGGTCCGAATCACATGTAACGCCGATTTTATAAACATTGCCCGAAGGCGGCTACAACCTTCGGGGCGAAGCCCCCGTTCACCTTCCCCTCTGAACCCTTTGAACCAGCCCGCCAAAGGCGGGGAACCTTCTGAACCCGGGCGGCTTTGCCGCCCCATTATCCTCTCCCGCTGGCCTTGTCCAGATCAGCCGCAGCCTTCGCTTCTTCCCTGTTTCCATCCCGTTTCATCAAAAGTTTCTGCAGCTTTTTCCGCTTCCCCCTTTCGATGTACTGATGGGCCAGCACGTCCGGCAGGGTGGCGCCCAGGGAGATGCCCAGCAGCACCAGCATGGCCTCCACCCCGGTCTGCAGGGCGAGAAGGAGCGCCATGCCGTCCATATGCTGGATATCGATGATGGCAAAGAAGAACCGGTACATGAGCACTCCTGGCACCAGAGGGATGATGGCCGGTATGGTGACCACGAAAACCGGAGCGTGGAAGTACTTGGAAATACTGAAATAAAGGAGGGACAGCACGGCGGCGCCGAAGAAAGAGGAGCTGGCCATGCCGAAGTGGAAGACCACCATGAATACATCCCGCACATCCACCGTAATAATAGCCCCCAGGCAGGCCAGGGGGATATACCGTTTGGGGATATTGAACATGACGGAAAATCCCAGGGCCGCCATGGCTGCCGCCAGGGCCTGGGCCAGGTACAGGTGCTCCGGCGCAATATTCACCGCCGTAAAGCTGGGCACATGGGTGAGCCCCACAGCCCCTGCAATGCCGAAGGTCATGGCCAGCATGATAAGAAGGGTATGGGTCATGCGGGTCATGCCGGAGGTGAGGTAATTGTTCAGGAAATCGTCCACTGCGTTGATGAGGGGCACCCCCGGTATGAGGGTGAGGGCGCAGGCCACAATGGGCAGGAAGGGGGAAATGGCACCGGGCAGGTACATGGTGAAATAGGCGGTAATGGTGGCCGCAAAAGCGGAGGCGGCAATGGTGACATAGCCGTTGAACTCTATGCGGGTGCATGCATATTTCACCAGCGCCCCGATGATGGCCGCCAGCATGGTATAAAGAGCCTCCACCTCGTGGCCGCCGAAAATAAGGCAGAAAGCGGAGGACGCCAGGCCGATGGCCAGGATGGCCAGCCATTCCGGGTAGATCCGGTTCGTGCAGTTCTCGCGGATTTCATGGAGCCGGTTCACAAATACCCCGTAGGGTTCATTCTCATAGAGAGCCTCCCGGCTGGTCTTGCTTGTCTGAAGGAAAGTGAGCATATTCACCCCGTGACGGTAGCACTTGCGGAACATGGTGTGAGTCCTCTTCCCGTCATCCACATTGATCATAATGGTGGAATAGGTAATGTGGATCTGCACATCCTCCCAGTAAATGCCTAAATAAGCGGCGGTCTGCAGCATATCCCGCACAATCCGCTTGCTGCCGGCGCCACTTTCCATCATCATCTGCCCCGTATCCAGGATGAGCTTCATCTTATCCCGGATGGTCAGGGTGTTTTTATCATTATTTTCCAATATAAGACTTCCTTTTTTAAATTTGAAGCAAAAGGATGAATACCTGTATCTCCGCATGCAAAAAAAGGCCACTGCTATGCCGCAGATTGTGTTAAGGTTGATTCTGCTTTACTCATGGGGAAGAGGAAAGACATAGCGGTGGAAAGGGAATGCTGTCGATAGGCGACATTATAAAAACTCAGCCCTGGGTGATACCACAACCCTCTGCACCTTTTTCCGCAACCCTTCTACACAACCTGCCTGCGCCAGCAGGCCACAACCCACGGCGAAGCCGTGCCCCTTTGTGCCCAAAGGGCGCCGAACCTTAAGAACCTTAAGAACCCTCGCCCGCAAAGCGGGCGTCAACATTCCCTGCTGAACCCTTACAGCCTGGTATTCTGGATAAAATCGATATATTCCTTATACTGCTTCGCCATTTCATAATCGTGGAGAGGGAAGCACTCACTGAGCCAGCGGATAAGAAGCCAGGCGCAGCCGAAGAAGACCAGAAACTGGAGAAGACGGTGGATACAGGAATAGGATTTCCTCGTTTTCTTTACCCAGCGGGGAGAAAGAGCATAGGCACTGTCGTAAATCCACTGCCAGTACAGCACCACAAAAGCCACAAGCCCCGCCCCCATGAGAAGGAGATTCATGAGACCCACATGGGGCAGGACAATGCGGTAAAACCAGCGCACCGGCTGGTTGATGGCAAAAAACATTTCCTTCGGCGACATCATGATGCCCATGAACTCATAATGCATGAGGAACATGAAAGCGCTGAAAGAAAAGAAACACACCGCCGAAAGGCAGATCAGCGTTGCCAGCTTCCGCCCCACATACACCCGGCAGATTACATTCATCATAAAGAAAATCAGAAGGAGCGTGCCGATGGCGGTGAGAAAATAGGGACTCAGATGATTAAAGGAAGGATCCTTCATGCCGTTCACCGCATGGGTGAGCACATAGGGGAAAATGAAAATCCATGAAAAGAAGGGAATATACCCGATGCGCCAGAAAGGATGGAGGAGACTCTTCCCCGTCATGAGCTCCGTCAGGAAAATCAGAAGGAAACACTCCCCCATATTCCGCCCGAACCGGTACCACTGGAAAAGCCCCGTAATTCCCAAAATATCATAATAGACAGAAACGATGAGAAGCAGGCAGAAAGCGCCGGCCAGATATATGGCCAGCTCCCTCATGGAAATATCCTGCCACCAGGCGATAAACTTTTCCTTCTCCTGTTCCAGAAACATAGTTCCCCTCTCCCTCATACTATACTTGATTCTAGTATAGAGAAACAGAGCCCCCGCGGCAAGAGGCCAATTTCCGGCGGCAAGAGGGGAGGACATGGGGATGTGAATAACAATAGTGTCAAGTCGGACAGGAGACTATATGCGAATAGTTTCCTGTCGGTAAGAAATGCCAATGGCGCCACGCCGAGTAGGAAACCATTTGCGAAAAGTTTCCTGTCGGCAAGAAACACAGAAGTGTCACGCCGAGTAGGAAACTATACGCGAAAAGTTTCCTGTCGGCAAGAAGCACCAATGGAGCCACGCCGAACAGGAAACTATACGCCAAAAGTTTCCTGTCGGTAAGAAGTACCAATGGAGCCACGCCGAATAGGAAACTATTTGCGAAAAGTTTCCTGTCGGTAAGAAATGCCAATGGCGCCACGCCGAGTAGGAAACTATACGCGAAAAGTTTCCTGTCGGTAAGAAATGCCAATGGAGTCATGCCGGGTAGGAAACCATTTGCGAATAGTTTCCTGTCGGTAAGAAATGCCAATGGAGCCACGCCGAATAGGAAACTATTTGCGAATAGTTTCCTGCCGGTAAGAAGCACCAATGGAGCCACGCCGAACAGGAAACTATACGCCAAAAGTTTCCTGTCGGTAAGAAATACCAATGGCGCCACGCCGAACAGGAAACTATATGCGAATAGTTTCCTGTCGGTAAGAAACACCAGTGGCGTCAAGCCGAACAGGAAACTATACGCGAAAAGTTTCCTGTCGGCAAGAAACACCAGTGGCGCCACGCCGGGTAGGAAACCATTCGCGAAAAGTTACCTGTCGGTATGAAACACCAGCAGCGCCACGCCGAGCAGCCCCCCACGCAAAAAGTTTCCCGCCGTCGTGAACCCCATGGGTTCCTCGTCGGACAGGAAACTTTTGAATCATTTCATATAATCATAAATCTTTCTTACCGATTCGATATCCTTCATCCGGAAGGGGGAGAGGAAATGCACCAGGCCGCCGATGAAGCCATGGCTTTTCAGGAACCGGCGGGCCTCCTCTATAGTTTCCGTGCCGCCGTTTTCCTCATAGCCCCTTCGCACCGCTGCCACCCGGGATTTTTCCTCCCGATAATTCTCCCGGCAGATGCCCTGGAGAAGAAGAAGGAAATCGATGGCTTTCAGCGTCTCCCGGTTCCGTGAATAGAGCCGGTTCTCCCAGTCCAGAAACGTGAGCCTTCCGTCCCGATAGGTAATATCCCGAAGCGCCGGACGGCCGTGGATAATATGGTCATGGTGGAGAGCAGCCAGGGCGGCGCCCGTTTCCTCCAGAATGGCCTCCTTCTCCTCCTCCGGCCGTTTGGAGCCCAGAATATTCTTCAGCGTAGGCCCGCCGTCCAGAGTCACCATATAATCCGGCGTCAGGAGCACCACATCCGGAACCAGCTCACTATGAAACCGGCCGGCAATGGTCATGCGGGCGATTTCATAATAAAACTCCTTCTCCACCGAATACTTCACCAGCTGATTCCGCCCGTTTCCCAGCTTCCGCTTGATCCAGTACTTCTGCCCCTCCAGAGTGAAATCAATAATCCGCTCCTTCGGATTTTCCCGGATCAGCTGCTCCGCCATACCACGGATTCTCTCCGCCTCCATCATCATCCCTCTTTTCTTTATAGTGTATTTAATATATTTAAACTATTGTAACAGACATGGAAAGATTTTGTAAGGAATAAGTTGGTGAGGCTGGAGTCAAAGGAGGAGGGGACGGAAGAGTCATTGGCGGTGATGGGTTAGGGAGTGAAAGGTTCTTAAGATGGACAAGCCCTGCGGGCTTGAGGGTTGTGGTATCGCCGCCTTCAGCGGCGATGAATATAGTTAAAACTATACAACCGCCCTA
>NZ_CALGPS010000061.1 GCF_937959425.1 uncultured Dialister sp. | reverse complement strand
TCTGTGAGGGGCGGACAGAGTAATCTGATTCCGTCTACTCGACTGACAGCGGCTTTGCCGCTGAGGGTTGTGGTATCGCCTGACGGCGATGAGTATAAAAACTGCCTGTTGGCCGCCGACAGGCGGCATTAAAAACTTATTGCCGCGAAGCGGCAATCCACAACCCTCGGGCCAAAGGCCCGTCAAACCTGCGAACCCTCCGGACGACAGGCCGGTCAATCTTAAGAACCCTGCCACGCAGTGGCTCCAAAGGCAATCCACAACCCTCGGGCCAAAGGCCCGTCAAACTTAAGAACCCTTGGGCCTATAGGGCCCATCAATCTTACGAACCCTTTTACACAACCTTTTCCCACAACCATTCTACACAACCTGCGGCGCCAGCCGCGCCCCTTTGCGCCCAAAGGGCGCACTTGTTTCACGTGAAACAATGGAGATAACCAATGCACACAAAAATCCTGATTTCCACCTTACTGGCAGCCCTTCTCACCGCAGGCACCGTTTCTGCAGAGGGGCTGCTTCATTTGTCCTGGGAGCCGGACTACGATGCCGTGAAGTACGACGTCATCTTCAGCCGGCTGGAAGCGGGGAAGCTGGTGAAGGTGCAGGAAACCACCGCCTACATGAGTGACATGCTTCTGCCGCAGGCCGGGCGGCTTCGGAATCCGTCGAATCTGTGCTGGCAGGAAAGACCCCTTGATTTTGACGGTTTCCCCATAGGAAACGAAAGCAGCCCCCAAAGACTGGCCGATTCGGTGACGGAGATTTCCCGGAATGCGCCCCTTCCGCGGCCCGACAGGAGCGGCGAAAGGGGAGGGGCCCTGCTCTATCCCGTCTATTCCTACATTGGAAATCCGGGGATTTCTTCCTATGAAATCGAAGTCCTCTCCGCCTATCCTGAAAATACGGAAGGCACTGCCCATTCCATCTACCACATAGGCGGCGGTGACTTCCTCTACACCGATTTCTACGACGACACCCCGCGGTTTGGCACTTGGTACTGGCGGGTGCGGGGAAAAGACGAGAATGGAAATCCGGCAGGTGAGTGGAGCCTTCCCCAAAAACGGCACTTTTCCACCGAAGGATGGACCATCGGCCTCTACGGCGACAGCATTACCCACGGCGGCGGCCGCATGTCCTACGGACCCAACGACCTGGAATACAGCTACGGCCACTACCTGGACTTTGATACGGTAAACCTGGGAGATTCCGGAAATACAAGCCATAACATGGTGGAACGGTTCGACCGGGACGTGCTGCCATTCCACTTGAAATATCTCCTCATCATGGGCGGCAGCAACAGCCTTCGGGGCGGCGTGCCGGCGGAAGACGTGATTAAGGACTTAAAGGAAATCCAGCAGAAATGCGAAGACCACGGTATCGTCCCCATCCTTCTCACCCTGCCGCCTATCAATCCGAAAAGCATAGACAAGGTCTTTCACGAGCCCACTGCCGAAGGCTGGGAAGAGGCCTTCCGTAAGGTGAACGAATTCATCCGCACCCAGCCCCATATTGATACTGCTGCTGCCTTCCTATATGACAACGTCATGCCTGAAGACCTGGCTCTGGACGGCCTCCACGGCGACGTGGAAGCGAAAAAGCGGATAGCCGAGGTGATTAACAGGCATATAGGGGAGTTTGTGAAATAGCGGGCTGGTGGACTGGTGGGCTGGTGTACTAGTGTACTAGTGAGCTGGTGTTCTAGTGGGACAGTGGGGCAGTGGGACAGTGAGACAGTGGGACAGTGAGACAGTGGGACATAAGCAGTTTTCCGATAACCGCTGCGCGCCGGGCTGTATTCCCGAATGCCGTGAGACGACAGATGTCAGACATCAGACGTCAGACTTCCCGCCGACCTGCATTTAACGACATATGAGTCAATATCGGCAGGTACCGAGATTCTTCGCCTGCGGCTCAGAATGACCATATCAAGCGGGAAGGTAAGCACGTAACGCAGGCTCCTTTCTCAGAAAGGAGCCTGGCGGAGCCCTGAGGATAGGTCCGGCTTTACGCCATGAAGCAGGATTAACACAAAAGCCAATCCCGTAACGCTGACTTTATAATTCATTGCCGCGCAGCGGCAATCCAATACCTTTGAACCTTGTGAACCCGGGGCCGCCGCAGGCGGCCCTTTTGAGTTATCCACATTCTGTTCAAAACTCTGTGAATTTCTGTGGCAATTCACAGGAAATAAGTCTGGAATCTCAGATCCTATCGGCAAAGTTAATCACAGTGATTCACACCATAGTTATTCACAACTTGTGAATTAAGGGTGAATGAAAGTTTCCTGCCGGTAAGAAGCACCAGCGGGTGTCATATCAGTAGGAAACTTTTCGCCAACAGTTTCCTGCCGGTAAGAAATACCACAGAGTATCATATCAATAGGAAACCCTTCGCGAATAGTTTCCTGTCGGTAAGAAACACCACAGCGTGTCATATCAGTAGGAAACCATTCGCGAATAGTTTCCTGTCGGTAAGAAACACCACAGCGTATCACCTCAATAGGAAACCCTTCGCAAATAGTTTCCTGTCGGCAAGAAACACCACAGCGTATCACCTCAATAGGAAACTATACGCGAATAGTTTCCTGTCGGTAAGAAACACCACA
>NZ_CALGPS010000060.1 GCF_937959425.1 uncultured Dialister sp. | reverse complement strand
CGCCGCAAGTAAAAAGGGGCACGGCTTCGCCGTAGGTTGTGGCCTGCTGACGCAGGCAGGTGGTGTAGAAGGGTTGTGAAAGGAAAAGGCTGTAGAAAAGGTTCTCAAGTTTGACCGGCCTGGGGCCGGAAGGTTCTTAGGTTTGACGGCGCCTTTGGCGCAGAGGGTTGTGGATTGCCGCTTCGCGGTGCACAGCGAACACATTTTGCACTATGCGAACTGGATTCGTAGGGGAGCAAAGCGACCTGAGAATCCAGTGAGTCAGTGACAGCAGAGGATGTAGGAGCGTCAGCGACGCACAAAATGTAGTGAGTCGTTTCCCCTTTAGGGGCAATAAGTTTTTAATGCCACCTGTCGGCGGCAAAACCGTAAAACCGCGCCTGCGGTGCATTTCCACGAGGGTCGCGAGGTTGTATGGTTTTTATTAAAATAGCGCCCTTTATTTTTAAAGGCGCCACCTTCATTTACCATTCACAATTTATAATTTACCATTTTCATAAGGCGCCTGACTCCTCTTGCATTCGGGAATCCCGTATGTCTGTCGTCTGACGTCTTCCCGCCGACTGGCATTTAACAGTTTCTCCCACACTTACTATTCTTACCAAAATCCTTCGCCCCCTCAGGATGACTTGTCCGGCGGGATGGTACCGCAGTCAGCCGTCAGCTGTCAGTGGACAGCGGACAGCCGATAACAGTCTCTCCCGCCCCCTGAGCGAAGCAAATACAACCTTTTTATACAACCCGCCGCGTCAGCGGCACCCCCTGTCCCACTATCTCGCTGTCCCACTAACCACAAAAAACCGGCCCTTTGCAGAGCCGGTTTTCTTATTTCCTTATTTCAATACCGACGGCAGCCAGGTGGCAATGCCGGGGAAGAAGCAGAGAACTGCGATTTCCAGTATCATAATCACCGCAAAGGGAGCGGCGCCGGAGATGATGTCCTGTATGGAGCTGTCTTCGCTGATGCCTTTGATGACGAAGAGGTTCATGCCTACGGGAGGCGTGATGAGGGCCAGTTCCATATTAATGAGGAGCACTACGTTGAACCAGATGGGATCAAAGCCCAGGGCTTTGATGACCGGGTAGAGCATAGGCAGGGTAATCAGAATAATGGAAACGGTTTCCAGCACGCAGCCCAGAATAAGAAGCACAATGTTGATGCCGATGAGGACGATCCATTTATTGAAGTGGCCTTCGGTGACAAGGGACATGAGGGCCTGGGGTACCTGAAGCACGGTGAGGATGTAGCCGAAGAGCATGGCGCCTACCATGATGGCAAAAATCATGCAGGATGTTTTGATGGTGGCGCGGAGGATGGCGGGCATGTCCTCAATGGTAATGCTGCGGTAAACGAAGAAGGTAATGATGAGGGCATACACCGTGCCTACAGCCGCCGCTTCGGTGGGGGTAAAGATACCGGTGTAGATGCCGCCGATGATGATAACCGGAAGGAGAAGGCCCCAGATATTTTCACGGAGGGCTTTCATCTTTTCTGCATGGGTGGCTCTTTCTTCCCGCGGTTTGTTCCAAGAAGCAAAGACGATGTAGGCTACGAAGGCCAGGGTCAGGAGGGCGCCGGGCACGACGCCGGACATGAAGAGCTTGCCCACGGACTCATCGGTAATGGTGCCGTAGAGAATCATGGGGATGGACGGCGGGATGAGGATGCCCAATGTGCCGCCGGCAGCCACAGACCCTACCACCAGTTTCCTGTCATAGCCGCGTTTCAGCATTTCCGGAATGGCCATGGCGCCGATGGTGACGGCGGTGGCTACGGAGGAACCGGAAATGGCGGCGAAAATGGCGCAGGCAAAGATGGTGGCAATGCCCAGGCCGCCGGGGAGGTGGCCCATCCATTTGCTGCCCAGATCGAAGAGGCCGCTCCCCACCCGTCCGGTGAGCATGATCTGGCTCATAAGAATGTAGAGAGGAACTGATGTCAATACGTAGGAGTCCAAAGTCTTAAAGGCAATCACCGGCACCTGGGACAGGGTGGACATATCCACGAACTGGATGATGCCCAGAATTCCTGCCAGGGACAGTGTGAAGGCCACGGGCATGCCGATGATCAGGAGGACGATGATAAACAGGGCAAATCCTGCAAGAACCATTTACTTTTCCTCCTTTCCATCTCGGAAGAAATCACCTAAAAGATGATTGATGATTTCCAGAAACAGCAGTACAAAACCGATGACCATAAAGGTCTGGGGAATCCACATGGGTACCCGGAGCAGGGAAGGAGACACCACTCCCATGGCCTTGCTCATGAGCATGTAGTTGGTGGATTCGGTCATGCACACATACATGACAAAGAGGGAAAGCATGGATGTGAGTACATCCAGCCCCCGCTGCACGGCCCTGGGGAAACGGCTGAAAAGGAAATCCACGCAGATGTGTCCGTTTTTCCTCATGGTATAAGCCATGCCGAAGAAACCGGCCAGCACCAGAAGGTAGGTGGAAATCTCCATCACCCACACCGTGGGACTGTGGAAAATACTGCGGGCAATGATTTCATAGCAGATCATGAAGGCTGTCAGTAAAATGGCAAGCCCTGCAATGGCTGCGGCAAAATTGGTAATGTAACCGAGGATACGGTCATACATATGGTAAATAGAACGCACAGGACAGCCCTCCTTTGTGAAATAGGGAAATAGGGAAATAGTGAGCTAGTGAGCTAGTGAGACAGTGGGACAGTGGGACAGTGGGACAGTGGGATGGGAAAGGTTCTTAGGATTGACGGGTCCTCTGGGCCCGAGGGTTGTGGTATCGCCCTATCGGGCAATGAGTTTTATATGCCGCCTATCGGCGGCCCCCCCTATCCCGCTTCGCGGGACTTCTCCACGGGAAAGCGTCTCACGTGATTTTCAGGTCGCTATCGCTCCCCTACAAATCACGTTCGCTTGCCACCCCCGTCCGGGTAGCAGAATAAACTGCTCTACTCTTACCTGTATATTCATATAGCTCTATGGGGGCACCGCCGCAGGCGGCTATATAGCCATCGCCCCCAGGCGATACCGCAGCCCTCACGGCCGAAGGCCGTGTCAAACCTAAAAACCTTCGGGGCAAAAGCTCCGTCAATCTTGAGAACCTTATCCCTTAGTCCTTTGCCGCTGCGCTGGCTTTGAGGCAGTCGTCCACCAGTTTCTTTCCGAAGTCGCCCTGTTCCTGTTCGAACTTGGCCACTACCGGGGCGGTGGCTTCCTGCCACAGGTGGATTTCATCCTTCGGAATCACATAAACGTCCATACCTTTGGCCGCCAGTTCCTTCAGGCACCGTTCGTCTTCCGCCTTGGTTTCTTTGCGGATTTCATCCTGGATTTCCTTGGCGGTGTCGGTGATGATCTTCTGCTGTTCCGGCGTCAGTTTCTTCCAGGAGTTGTCATTCATGGATACCAGGAATTCTACGTAGGAGTTGTTGGTGACGGTTAAGTACTTGGCCACTTCGTAAATCTTACGGGACAGGATGGCTGTCTGGCCGGAGGACTGGCCGTCGATGGTGCCGTTCTTGATGGCCATGTAAACTTCCGAGGAGCTCATGGTGGTAGGCGATGCGCCCAGGGCCTGGATGATGTCAGCGGAGGTTTCGGAGTAGGAACGGATCTTCATGCCCTGGAAATCCTCCGGTTTTTCGATTTTCTTTACGTTATTGCAGAACTGTACGTAGCCGTAGTCCGCCCAGATGAGGGGATGAACGCCCTTCTTTTCCATTTCCTGGTTCAGCGCCTTGCCCAGGTCGCCGTCCAGTGCATTATCTACGGCGGAGTAGGAGGTGAGGACGAAGGGCATGTCCAGTACCTTCAGCGCCGGCACCACCATGGACCAGCGGGCGGTGGAGTTCATGCCGATATCCAGGCCGCCGCTCATGAGGGCGTCGTTCATGTTCTGGTCGTTGTAGAGCTGGCCTGCCGGGTATACCTTGATGTCGATCTGGCCCTTGGACCGTTCATTCACTTCCTTGGCAAACTTTTCAACGCTCTTGGACAGATGATGTTCCGCGGGGAGCTGGTAAGCCAGTTTCAATTCCACTTTCTGCCCATTGCCGGAAGCGGCCGGTTTCTTATCGCCGCCGGACATACCACAGCCTGTCATCATGCCTGCAATGGCAAGGGCTGCTAAACCTGCTAAAACTACTTTATGACTTCTCTTAAACATACCCATCATGAAATCCTCCTTTGGAAAATACATTTGTCTCTTACTTTTTTGAAATCAAGCTGTACCATCTTCCATACTGCAAAAAACGCCCTGATTGATAAAAATCAACCAGGGCGTAACACCTACGCGGTACCACCTCGCACTATACTCATGCGGCCTTGTAACGCTGCCAAACGCCATATCTTACTCAGTTCAGATACAGGACTTGCGGACGACTCTGTGAGGACCTCCTGCTGCCTTCCACCTTCCGGCAGCTCTCTGTAAGAAAGCCGGTTCACTCGCTTCCGTTCCTTGTCTTTCATGCACAGGTGTGCTGTGAAGCTTTATTCAAAATTGAAGTTGGAAATAGTATACATGCACTTTCCCCCTTTGTAAAGGGGAAAATGAAATTTTTTTGATTTCCGTGAAACTTTAGTGATTCAATTTCTCCAGTTCCATCATAGCCTTGTACACCATGTCGAAGGTAATGTCATAGGGCTTCACCCGCATATCCTTGGTGTGAAGGCAGTTCTGTACCAGTTCGTCGGGGTGCTTGGGATCAATGCCGATGTCCTCCAGGCAGTGGGGCAGGTCGATGGATTTGGCGAAATTGTAAATCTTGTCCCTCTCCTCCAGCTGGCCGTCCATGGTGAGCATCACCTGGAGGCCGTAGTTCACCACGGCACCGTGAAGATGATTGCCTTTATGGGGCGTTCTGGTGTGGCTGTTGTAAATGGCATGGGCCAGGGAAGAGTCCAGGTCGTCCTCAATGCACACGGAAGCCATGCCCGGCGCCACGATGATGGAAAGGATGGCCGGCTCCAGGGCTTCATTCACCTCCTGCCGGTCCACCGCCTCCAGGGCCTTCTTGCCGTATTTCAAAATTCCCGGCGCCACATTCTGTGCATTCCGCACCCCCGTCTGCTGCACCCAGGTAAGCTCCATGCCCCGGGCGGAGAAGGGCACCTCATACTGCTTGGCCAGGGCGTCCCCCAGGCCTGCCCAGAAATACTCCCGGGGCGAATGGGCAATAATGTCGGTGTTGATAAAGGTGTGGTACGCATTCCTGTCCCTGTAAATGGAACCCCGGAAACTGTGGTCCGGATTGTACATAATGCACACCGCCGTCACGGAAGCGCAGTTGGACGCCAGCGTGGGGAAGGTAAAGAGAGGCTTCTTCAGAAGATGGGACGCCCACTTGGACGTATCCACCGCCCTGCCGCCGCCGACGGCAAAAATCATGTCCGCCTTTGCAATTTCCGGAATCTTCGTCAGGGCCTCGGCGTTTTCGAAAGTAGCGTCATCGCCGTATAAGAAAGACCCGGTGATTTCAATGGTCCCTTCGCAGGCCTTCCGAATCAGCGGCTCCGCTGCGGCCCTGGACTTATTACCTCCTACAATCACCGCCGTCTTCCCGTACTCCCGGCAGATGCCGGGAATGGCGTCGTAGGCGTCAGTGCCGATGGTGAAATGGGGGAAAAATGTACTTTTCATAAGAAACTCCTTTTTGTACTGTCAGACTATGGATAGATGGTTACATTATACTCTTCTTTCGGAGAAATGTCAGAGGGTTCAGAGGGGAAGGTGGACGGGGCCTGCGGCCCCGAAGGTTGTGGCCGCTCCGCGGCAGGTTGTGCAGAAGGGTTGTGAGGGAAAAGGTTCTCAAGTTTGACCGGCCCGCCGGGCCGGAGGGTTCTTAGGTTTGACAGCGGCCTTTGGCCGCTGAGGGTTGTGGTTTGCCGCCTGTCGGCGGCATGGCTCGCTCTGCTCGCCTCCCCCTTGCTTGTGCACATCCTGCATAGGATGTGCAAGTCAGCCAAAGTTGGCGCCTAGCCTGCCCATTAAGGCGCCTTCCTTTTGTCTGGCTGACCGTTTGCGCGGGACTTACCCATAGGGAAGCATGTCACTGGATTCTCAGTCGCCTTGGGCTTCCTACAGCACGGCTATCACCGACTCACTGGATTCTCAGGTCGCTTAGGCTCCCCTACGAATCCAGTTCGCTGGAGTGACTCCAGTTCCTTTGCCACCCCGCAAGCGGTGGCAGAACAAAGCTCCGCGAGGCTGATATCTCAAATGCAGCTCTAAGCAAAGCACGGGTTGTTGTCCACTGTGCACATCCTGCATAGGATGTGCAAGTCGGGCGAAGTAAGGCGCCTAGCCTGCCCATAAAGGCGCTTTCCTTTTGTCGCCCGACCGATACAGCGGGGTGGCAAGCGAACGTGGTTCGTAGGGGAGCGAAAGCGACCTGAGAACCACGTGAGACGCTTTCCCGTGGAGAAAGGTGGTGCCGCAGGCACCAAAGGGGGGCGAGCGCAGCGAGCATATATACTCATCGCCGCCAAAGGCGGCGATACCAC
>NZ_CALGPS010000059.1 GCF_937959425.1 uncultured Dialister sp. | reverse complement strand
TTAGAATAATCTTAACTTGACAGAAAAAATTTACACAAAGGACTTGACAGACCCATAGACGATAGACGATAGAAGTTAGAAGTTAGACGGTTAGTGTACTAGTGAGCTAGTAAAAACCATAAAACCGCCCTGGCGGGCGAGGGAAAACAGGCCAACCGCGCCTGCGGCGCGTGGGAAATGCGGCCCCCTTTGGTGCCTGCGGCACCACCTTTACCCAAAGGGAAGCGTGTCACTGGATTCTCAGTCGCCTATCGGCTCCTTACGAATCCAGTTCCCTTGCCACCCCGCTAAAGCGGGGGCACTATGGACGCTTACTAACGTGCCACATGATTCCGTGGGAAAGCACTGAGAGGCTTATTCTGCCCCTGAATAGGGGGAAGTCCGGCGTAGCCGGATAGGGGGTGGCCGCGCAGCGGCCAATTCACCGTAATGCCGGTTCATGCACAATGATACGCAACGCAAGAGGTTTCTTATAGCCAGATACTAACTGCTAAAAGCTAACTGCTGCTGCCTCTACGTTAATCCCGTAACGTCCTTGCGTCCCCTTGAGGGGAAGAGGGCCACGAAGTGGTGCGGGGGTGTACGAGGATAAGCGGCGAAATGAAACTCTATGCTGAACTAACTGCCGCAGAGCAGCATTCTGCAGGGAGATTTCTCGGCTCCCTTTCACTGGCTCCATGAAACTATGGATTCATACCGGCTTGTACCACCGCTCGAAATGACGGGGGAGCCATAGTGGCACAAATGCAAGTCCCGTAATGCTGACTTTCTATAATTATTGCCGCGAAGCGGCTATCCACAACCCTCAGCGGCACAGCCGCTGTCAAACCTAAGAACCCTATAAAAAAGGGGGCCGCACTGCGGCCCCTTTTTCATTCCCTCCCCTTGCATTTCATTTTGAATCCTGCTATGATATTTTATATCATATGTAAAAGCAAAGATGGGAAGAAGCTGCGGATGAATTTCTAGAGAGCTGCCGGTGGTGGGATGGCGGTAAGGATGAAGCAGCGGGTCACCCCGGAGCCGGCTTATGCCCGTGGCGCACGTTATACGCAAATGAGCGATCATGTATGATTATTTAGGTGGTACCGCGGAAGCACTCTTTCGTCCTATGGGATGGAGGAGATTTTTTATTTTTAGGAGTGAAGAATATGGCAGATTTTGAAGATCTTGGAAAGTATGATCCAAGCGCGATTGAACAGAAATGGTATAAGTTCTGGGAAGATCATGATGTATTCCATGATGAACCGGACCCCTCTAAGGAACCTTACAGCATTGTGCTGCCGCCGCCGAATGTAACGGGCCAGCTGCACATGGGTCATGCTCTGGACAATACGCTCCAGGATATCCTGATCCGCTACAAGAGAATGCAGGGCTACAATGTACTGTGGCTGCCGGGCAAGGACCATGCAGGCATTGCTACCCAGGTAAAGGTAGAAAAGCAGATTGCCGAAGAAGGACTCAATAAGTACGACCTGGGCCGTGAGAAGTTCCTGGAAAGGGTATGGCAGTGGAAGGAAAAATACGGCAACCGTATCGGCCTCCAGATTCGCCGCCTGGGCTCCTCCTGCGACTGGAAACGGGAACGTTTCACCATGGACGATGTATGCGCCCGGGCGGTTCGTGAAGTGTTCGTTTCCCTCTATGAAAAAGGCCTCATTTATCAGGGGTTCCGTATTACCAACTGGTGCCCCCGCTGCCAGACCGCTCTTTCCGATATCGAAGTGGAGCACGAAGATGAAGTGGGACATCTCTGGTATTTCAACTATCCTATCGTTGGAGAAGAGGGCTATATCCAGATTGCCACCACCCGTCCGGAAACCATCCCCGGCGATACGGCGGTAGCGGTAAATCCCAATGATGAACGGTATACCCACCTGGTGGGCAAGATGGTAAAGCTCCCCACCACGGACAGGGAAATCCCCATCATCGCCGATGATTATGTAGATATGGCCTATGGTACAGGCTGCGTGAAGATTACGCCGGCCCATGACCCCAACGACTTTGAAGTAGGCCAGCGCCATGACCTGCCCACCATCGTCATCATGAACAAAGACGGCACCATGAACGAAAAGGCCGGAAAGTACAACGGCATGGACCGCTATGAAGCCAGAAAGGCCATTATTGAAGATTTCAAGAACGCCGGCCTTCTGGTGAAGATTGAAGAAACGAAGCACGCTGTAGGCCACTGCTCCCGCTGCAAGACGGTGGTGGAACCGATGACCACCAAGCAGTGGTTCGTAAAGATGAAACCCCTGGCAGGCCCGGCTATGGAAGCAGTCACCTCCGGCAAGACAAAGTTCGTACCGGAACGTTTCTCCAAGACCTATATCCAGTGGCTGGAAAACATTCATGACTGGTGCATTTCCCGTCAGCTCTGGTGGGGCCACCGTATCCCCGTATGGTACTGCGACGACTGCGGCGCCGTAAGCGCGTCCCGCACGGACCTTACCGAATGCCCGAAGTGCGGCAGCAAGCATATTCACCAGGACCCGGACGTGCTGGATACCTGGTTCTCCTCCGCCCTGTGGCCATTCTCCACCATGGGCTGGCCGGACCAGACACCGGTATTGAAACAGTGGTACCCAACCTCCACCATGGTCACCGGCTACGATATCATTTTCTTCTGGGTAGCCCGCATGATGTTCATGTCCATGGAATTTATGCATGAAATCCCCTTCAAGTATGTATTCATCCACGGCCTGGTCCGCGATTCCCAGGGCCGCAAGATGAGCAAGTCCCTCGGAAACGGCATTGATCCTCTGGAAGTCATCGACAAATACGGCGCCGACGCCCTCCGCTTTACCCTTGTCACCGGCAACACCCCGGGCAATGACATGCGTTTCTACTATGAAAAGGTAGAAGGAAATCGGAATTTCGCAAATAAACTGTGGAACGCCACCAAGTTCACCCTCATGAACCTGGACGACTATGATAAAGATTTCGTTCCCGCCAAAGAGGAACTTACCCTGGCAGACAAGTGGATCCTGGACCGCCTGGCAGCCACCGAAGACTATGTAAGCACCAACCTGGACAAGTACGAACTGGGTGAAGCAGCTGATTCCATCTACAACTTCGCCTGGAACTATTTCTGCGACTGGTATATCGAAACCGCCAAGACCCGTCTCTACGGCGAACATAACAGGGACCGCAAAGTCACCCAGTACGTGCTGGTATACACCCTCACCCGCATGCTGGCCCTGCTCCACCCCTTCATGCCATTCATTACCGAACACCTCTGGCAGCACCTGCCCCATGAAGGCGAAATCCTGGCAAGAGCTCCCTGGCCGAAGGCTGATGATAACCTCCGCTTCAAAGACGAAGCAGAACAGTTTGAACGGATTATGGACTCCATCAAAGCCATCCGCAACATGCGCGCCGAAGCCAATGTAACACCGAACAAGATGTGCCACATCCAGATTGCCGTTCTTAGAAACGACCTGAAAGACTGCATTGAAAACCATAAGGAATACTACGAAAAACTGGGCCATGTGGAAGAAATCAAACTCCTCTCCGCCGACGCACCGAAGCCGGAAAACGCCCTCACCACCGTAGTCACCGGACTGGAAGTATACCTGGAACTGAAAGGCCTCATCGACACTGCCAAGGAAAAGGAAAAAATCGAAAAGAATAAGGCAGCCCTTGAAAAAGACATTGCCCGCACCAGCGGCAAGCTCTCCAACAAAGGCTTCCTTGCCAAAGCACCGGAAGCAGTAGTGGCCAAGGAAAAGGAAAAACTGGCCCAGTTCGAAGAAAAGATGAAATCTTTGAACGAACGCCTGAAATTCCTGGATCAGCTCTGAGAAAGAAAAGGTTCTAAAGAGTGACGGGGCCTTCGCCCCGAAGGTTCATTGTGCCACCGCTTGCGGGGGAAAGGTGGTACCGCCAGGTACCAAAGGGGGAGGGGTGTGGATTGCCCTTCGGGCAATAAGTAGAAATGCCGCTTGGCGGCGGCCCCCCCTTTGGTGGCTGCGCCACCACCTTTACCCCGCTGAAGCGGGGGGACTATGGGTGTTGTGAATTTGTGCTACTTGACTCTGCGGGAAAACATAGAGGGGTTATATTCTGCCCCCTGAATAGGGGGAAGTCCGGCGCAGCCGGATAGGGGGTGGCCGCGTAGCGGCCAATTCAGCAGAATGCTTAGCGTGATTTTTGCAGCAGGAGGAAAATCCCGTAACGTAAGGCTCCTTCCACTGGAAGGAGCTGCCCGATAGGGCTGAGGATAGGCCTTTGCTGTGCAAAGGCGCCGCCGTAGGCGGCATTTTACGGAAGAGTCATTTAGGCCCCTGCGGGGCCTTGGCCTTTTTTCAAAAGCCCGCTATCCTCCGTCGCCTGCGGCGACACCAACGGCCGGGCTTTAAGGTGTTCGCTTTGTGTGCAGGCTATGCTCACATATTAGCCCGGCTCAGAAGCCCTCTGCAGGGCTTCTGCCTTCCAAAGGAAGGGGGCTAAAAACTGCGGCGTCAGCGGCAATCCACAACCCTCGGCGGCAGAGCCGCCGTCAAACCTAAGAACCCTTGGGCCGTAGGCCCATCAAACTTAAGAACCTTCCCCTCTGAACCCTCTGAACCCTGCCACGCAGTGGCTCCATGGGCCGTCCCCCTTTGGTGCCTGCGGCACCACCTTTCCCCCTGTTCAGGGGGCACAATAGGATGGGGGAACCCTATTTCACATAACATCAATCATCCGAAGACTCCCTCACGTCAGGGAGTACTTCCTGTGTAAAGGAGAAAATATGAATTACGAAGAATCTGTGGCCTACCTGGAACAGGCAGCATCCTTCGGCATTAAGCCGGGACTGGAGCGGATTGAGGCCATGTTGAAAAAACTGGGAAATCCGGAAAATGCCTACAAGGTCATCCACGTTACCGGCACCAACGGCAAAGGCAGCGTAGTGGCCATGATTACCAGCGTTCTGGAAAATGCCCAGCTTCGGGTGGGCCGCTACGTGTCTCCCCATCTGGTGGACTACACCGAACGGATCTATATCTGCGGCCATGATATTTCCAGAGAAGACTTTGCTAAAGCGGCTACGGTTGTCCGTGAAGCTGCCGAAGCCGTCATTGCCGACGGCGTAGAAGCGCCTACGGAATTCGAGCTATTGACCGCCATGGCCTTCTGGTATTTCAAAGAACAGAAGGTGGACTACGCTGTCATGGAAGTAGGCATGGGCGGACTCTACGACTCCACCAACGTCATCCTTCCCGTGGTTTCCGTCATCACCAATGTGGCCATGGACCATATGAAGTACCTGGGAAATACGCTGCAGGAAATCGCTCACCAGAAGGCTGGCATCATCAAAGAAGGCATTCCGGTGGTTACCGCCGCCCAGCACGTGGCCCTGAAACAGCTGAAGAAAGAAGCCCATGAAAAGAAATCCCGCATCTATTTCTATGGAAGGGACTTTGAAATCGACTCCAGAAGCCCCTGGAAACATGGCCAGGTTGTTACAGTGAAGCGGAAAGACATGCCCAAGGAACTGGAAAAGAGCCTCCTTTTCGTTCCTTTCGTCGGCGCCCATCAGGCAGTCAATGCCGCCGTTGCCACCATGGCCCTTTCCATCATTATGAAACAGGACAACCGGGTCAACGAAAACGACCTTCGCGAAGGCCTGGCCCGCACCCGCTGGCAGGGACGCTTTGAAATCCACGACGTCAAAGGTGTCACCTACGTCATGGACGGCGCCCACAACCCCGCCGGCGCCGAAGCCCTCATGGAAGCACTGCAGGAACAGTACCCCGACAAACGCCGCCTCTTCGTATTCACATCCCTGGCCGATAAGGATACGGAAACGGTGATCCAGCTCCTCATCCGCAAAGGGGACAAAGTCTTCGCCTGCAAGGCACCCACCCCCAGGACAAGAAAGCCTGAAGAAATCGAGGCCATGATCAAAGCCCAGAAAATCGACGCCGCTTTCAAAGCAGAACCTTCTGTCAAGGCAGCTCTGGAAGATGCTTCCAATGAAGCAGGAGCAGGGGACATCGTCCTCATCTGCGGCTCCCTCTACATTCTGGGAGACGCCATCCGCTTCATCGAAGAAAAAGAAATGGAAGCAGCAGAAAAGAAATAGTCATCTTAATAAAAATCCCCGGGAAATCCGGGGATTTTTGATTGGGGACGACTGCAAGACAGGTTTGACAGGGGTGCCCCGAAGGAAGCAGAAGGCCTTTATAACCGCCCCCTTTGGTTTCCGTACCACATGATTCTGCAGGAACACATAGAGATGCATATTCTCCCCCCTGAATAGGGGTGGCAAGCGAACACGATTCGTAGGGGAGCGGCAGCGACCTGAGAATCGTGTGAGACGCTTTCCCGTGGAGCAGTCCGGCGCAGCCGGATAGGGGGTGGCCACGCCAGTGGCCAATTCAGCAGAATGTTTAGCTATAATTTAAGTAGAAGACGGAGAATCCCGTAACGTAAGGCTCCTTCCACTGGAAGGAGCTGCCCGATAGGGCTGAGGATAGGCCTTTGCGCAGCAAAGGCGCCGCCAAAAGGCGGCATTTCACGAATGTGCCACATCAGGCCCCTGCGGGGCCTCGGCCTTTCTGCGAAAGGCCGCTATCCTCCGTCGCCTGACGGTGTCACCCCCTTCCAGAGGAAGGGGGCTAACGCACTCCGTCATGCAGCACTGGTGACACAAGAGGCAAGCACGTAACGTAAGGCTCCTTCCTTTGGAAGGAGCTGCCCGACAGGGCTGAGGATAGGCCTTTGCTGTGCAAAGGCGCCGCCGAAAGGCGGCATTTCACGAATGTGTCACATCAGGCCCTTGCGGGGCCTCGGCCTTTCTGCGAAAGGCCGCTATCCTCCGTCGCCTGACGGCGCCACCGTCGGGCATTAAGGTGTTCGCTTTATGTGCAGGCTATACTCAAATATTAGCCCGACTTGGAAGTCCTCTGCAGGACTCCCATCTTCCAGAGGAAGAAGGCTAACGCTCTTCGTCATGTACCCTTGGTGACACAAAAGGCATTCCCGTAACGCTGACTTTATACTCGTCGCCCGAAGGGCGATACCACAACCCTCGGCCCGCAGGGCCGTCAAACCTAAGAACCCTTGGGCCGCAGGCCCATCAAACTTAAGAACCTTCCCCTCTGAACCCTTGCGCCCGCAGGGCGCAGAACCCTCTACACCCGGAGCTGCAAAGCAGCTATTATATACATACCTGTTATAGCATCATGCTTTTACAGCATGCAAATATTGAAGATTTTAGGAATACTGTGTTATAATGGAGTTGCCTTTAAAAAGTAGTATTTACGCCAAAGGTTATCATATATACTTATCTTTGTTCTTTTAAAAAGGAGTCCGGACTATGATTACAGAGCATGAAATCTTTTTGACCGATCCCTCGGAAAAAGCGAAAGTAGTAGAATTTCTGAAAGGTTTCGAGCTGACCTTTACAGGAAATATTGATTATACCATGGGTCTTTATGATGACGGACAGCTTATCGGCACCGGTTCCCTGGGCGGCCGCGTCATGCGGGATATTGCCATCAGCGAGAAGTACCAGAAGAAGGGCCTTACCCGCCGTATTATCCGCAACCTGCAGGGCGAATCCTACCGCCGGGGCGTGACGGGGAACCAGATTTTCACAAAACCGAAGAACGTGCCGGTTTTTGAACATATGGGTTTCAAATGCGTGGCGGTGGCTGAACCCTATGCGGCTCTTCTGGAAAAGGGCACCGATACACTGGAAGACTACCTGGGGCGTGTACGTTCCATTCTCGGTACCGGCGAAGGCAAGAACCGGGGCGCCATTGTAATGAACTGCAATCCCTTCACCCTGGGCCACCGGAGTCTGGTGGAATATGCCCACAATAACTGCGATGAAGTGATTATCTTTGCCGTGCAGGAAGACCGTTCCATTTTCCCATTCTCCGACCGTTTCTCCCTTATCAAACAGGGAGTACGGGACATGAAGGGAGTCGAAGTCATCAGCGGCGGCGATTTCATTATTTCCAACGCCACATTCCCCACCTATTTCATCAAAGGCACCGATGAACTGGCTGCCCAGACCAAACTGGACGCCACCATCTTCGCCACCCGCATTGCGCCGGCACTGAACATCACCGTCCGCTTCGTAGGGGAGGAGCCCACCGACAAGACCACCATGGCCTATAACAATGCCATGCGCGAAGTCTTTGCCCAGAACGGCATCGAACTGAAGGAAATCCCCAGGGAACAGAAGGGCAACCAGATCGTATCCGCCTCCTCCGTCCGCAGAGCCCTGGCGGAAGATGACTGGGAAACAGTATACCGCATGGTACCGAAAACAACCCTCATCTACCTCAAGAGCCCTGCAGGCCAGGAAGTTATCCGTAAAATCAAGATGACCGAAGCCTTCAAGAAAATGGAAGAAGAAGAAAAAGCAAAAGAAGCAGCTGCAAAGAAAGAATAAAAACGTTGAATGAAAAAACCTCCCTCCTGAAAAGGAGAGAGGTTTTTTGACATGATGGACACGCCTTTGCCGTGAGGTTTGACGGCCCTCCGGGCCGAAGTTTGACGGCACCTGCGGTGCCGAGGGTTGTGGTGGCGCCTTTTAAATTATAAGGCGCCAGTTGAGGTATAAAACCTTTACAACCGTCCTTATGGGCGGAGGGGGATCGCGATAGCAGTGGAAATGGGCCGCGCCAGCGGCATATAAAACTCATTGCCACGTAGCGGTGCACAGCGAACTGGAGTTACACCAGCGAACATAATTTGCAGGAGCAAAGCGACGCACAAATTATTGTGAGTCGGTGATAGCCGTGCTGTAGGGAGTCGTTAGACGACTGAAAATCCAGTGAGTCGTTTCCCCTGTGGGGCTATCCACAACCCTCAGGCCGCAGGCCTGTCAAACCTAAGAACCCTTGGGCCCGGAGGACCCATCAAACTTAAGAACCTTTTTACTCACAACCCTCGGGCCCAGGGGGCCTGCCCCCTTTGGTACTACGTACCACCTTCCCTCCCGCTAAATCGGTGGGACAATCATGGGGGAGGGAACCACGGGGGTACTCCGCGGCCCTCTTATTTCAGCCCCAGTTCTTCCTTGTGGGCGGTCATACCGTCAATGCAGGCCTGCATGACCACACCGGCGTCAAGGCCCAGCATTTCAAAGCCCTTCTTGATGACGTCCCGATTGCAGCCGGCAGCAAAGCGCTTGTCCTTGAATTTCTTCTTCAAACCCTTGAGCTCCATGCCTGTAATGCCTTCCGGACGCATAAGGGCATAGGCCATGACCACGCCGGTGAGTTCATCCACAGTGAAAAGACTCTTCTCAATGTTTGTGGTAGGTTCTACATCATTGTCGCAGATGCCCCAGCCATGGGAAATGATAGTTTTGATATCCTCATCGTCCACACCTTCCGGCTCCAGAAACTCCCTCACATGGTGGCAGTGCTCCTGGGGGAACTTTTCATAGTCCACATCATGGAGATACCCGATGGCCTCCCAGTGGTCCTTATCTTCGTGGAAATAGTCCGCCATGGCTCCCATGGCCGCACTCACTGCCATGGCGTGGGTGAAAAGATGATCCTCGGTGGTATACTTCGATAAAATTTCTTTGGCTTTCGCCAGTGTAAGCTGACTCATAATGAACTCCTCCTTTATAAATCTTATAAATAGCATAGGTGATGGGAGGGGGATTGTCAATGACATGATCTGACACGCCCTTGCGGGCGTGAGGTTTGACGGCCCTCCGGGCCGAAGTTTGAAGGGCTTATGCCCCGAGGGTTCTGAAGTTGTGCGCCAGTTCGGCGTGTATAGTATAGTCCGGTGAAAGTCCGGGCCCGGCAAAGCCTAGCAAGCAGCCGGTACTTAGTCTTGCATGTGAAGCCG
>NZ_CALGPS010000058.1 GCF_937959425.1 uncultured Dialister sp. | reverse complement strand
CGTGGTCCCCCCACCCCCGCATGCGGGGGTGGGCAAGTTTTGTGGGGAGAAAGCCAGCTCCCCCAATCCTCGATCCCGATCTTCGATCCCAGCCGCTATGCGGCTGCGAGCCCACCACAGCCCTCTGAGCCCTGTGAACCTTTTGCCCCCTTGGGCCCGAAGACCAAATAAAAAAACAGCCCCATGAAGGAGCTGTTTTTTTGACTTATTCTGCTTCAGCAGGAGCTGCCGGCGGTTCGTCGTTGTGAACCACTTTGAGCTTGCGGTAGCGGGACATGCCGGTGCCTGCAGGGATAAGTTTGCCGATGATGACGTTTTCCTTGAGGCCCAGGAGGGGATCTTCCTTGCCTTTGATAGCGGCTTCGGTAAGGACCCTGGTGGTTTCCTGGAAGGATGCGGCGGAGAGGAAGGAGTCGGTAGCCAGTGCTGCCTTGGTGGTACCGAGGAGCAGGTTTTCGCCTACTGCTTTCTTTCTGCCTTCATCGTCGAGGCGTTCATTGGTGCCGCGGTATGCGACGATATCCACGGTTTCGCCAGGGAGCCAGCCGGAGTCTCCGGGATCGAGGATCTTGATCTTGCGGAGCATCTGGTGGACGATGATTTCAATGTGTTTGTCGTTGATTTCTACGCCCTGGCTTCTGTATACTTTCTGGACTTCCTTAACGATGTAGTTCTGGGTAGCCTGTACGCCCAAAACTGCCAGGATGTCGTGGGGGTTCACGTTGCCTTCGAAGAGGCGGGTGCCTGCTTCGATGTGCTGTCCGTCCTGGACGGAGATCTTCTTGGCTACCGGAATCTTTTCGCTTTCCGTTTCTTCATCGTTGGTGATGGTGATGACCTTGACGTTGGGGTTGTCTTCAGCGGAGGTGATGGCTACGGTGCCGGCGATGCGGGAAATGGTGGCATTGCCCTTCGGTTTACGTGCTTCGAACAATTCTTCGACACGAGGAAGACCCTGTGTGATATCTTCTGCGGAAGCAACGCCGCCGGTATGGAATGTACGCATGGTGAGCTGGGTGCCCGGTTCGCCGATGGACTGGGCGGCAATGATGCCTACGGCTTCGCCGATTTCCACGTGACGGCCGGTAGCCAGGTTTCTGCCGTAGCACTTAGCGCATACGCCGTGGGCGGAGCGGCAGGTGAGGATGGAGCGGACTTTCAGCTTGTCGTAGTATTTTTCGATTTCAGCTGCCTGGTCATCGGTAATTTCTTCGTTCTTCTTAGCGATGATTTCACCGGTGTCCGGATTTACTACATCTTCCAGCGGGCAGCGGCCGGCGATACGGTCTGCCAGGGATTCGATGGGCTGTCCGTTTTCTTCGATCTTGCTGACTTCCACGCCTTCCATCTGGTCCATGCGGACTTTGATGAGGGGGATGTCGGAGGACAGGATGATTTCTGCATTTTCCGGAGTGATTTCGGTGCCTGCCGGGAGGACTACATTGCCATTTCTATCCAGTGCGTCTTCTTCCAGTTTCTTTCCTGCGAAGTGGACGGTGAGATGGTGGCGCATGGCCCGGTTGTATTCAGCCACGGCGTCGGTGGTGCCCAGGTTGAAGGTCTGCTGCTGTTCCGCTTCTTCGCCTTCGGCGGAGGGGATGATGACCTTGATTTCTTCCACCAGGTGGTGGTTCAGGAGGGTCACATCGTCGGCGTCCAGGGTCTTGCCCTTGACGAGGAGGATCTGTCCGTTTCTTCTGTCCAGTACGTCTTCGTCAAGCACGGCGCCCAGGAGATGGGGCTTCAGGGTCATAATGCGGTTCTTTACTTCCGGCTGGGAGGCGATGATGCTCTGTTCCCTGTCGAAGTTCAGTACCTGTACGTCGCAGTCTTCTTCACGGACGATGACGTCCTGGGATACATCTACCAGACGGCGGGTAAGGTAACCGGAGTCTGCCGTACGGAGGGCGGTGTCGGCCAGACCTTTACGGGCGCCGTGGGAGGAGGTGAAGTAATCGAGGACTGTCAGGCCTTCGCGGAAGTTTGCCTTAACCGGCAGTTCTACTGTCTTACCGGAGGTATCGGCGATAAGGCCGCGCATGCCGGCCAGCTGTCTGATCTGGTTATCGTTACCACGGGCGCCGGACTGGGCCATCATGGTCAGGGGGTTGAATTTTACCATGGAGCTCTTCATGGCAGCGCCTACTTCGTCTGTCTTTTTGCTCCATACTTCGACCACTCTTCTGTACCTTTCGTCGTCGGTCATGAGGCCGCGGCGGAAGAACCGTTTAATCTGTTCAACCTTTTCGTCGCCGTCTTCCAGGATTTTGTCCTTTTCAGGCGGTACGGCTACGTCGTAGATACCGATGGAAATACCGGAAACCAGGGCGTAGTGGAAGCCCAGGGCCTTCACGGAGTCCAGGAGGTCGCCGGTGGCTTTGAAGCCCAGTTTCTTGAAGCAGTCATTGACCAGTTTGCCCATCTGCTTCTTGCCGATGGTAATACCCAGGCCGTTGTTCACTACTTCGTAGGTATTGCCGTTTTCGTCTACTCTCTTTTCATGACGCTTGTAGAAGAAACGGAGTTCTCTCGGAATAGCGTAGTTGAAAATGAGGCGGCCCGGGGTGGTGATGACCAGGTCTTTATCATCTTCATTGAAGCCGTCGGGACGGTCTTCTTTGGGGATGTGGACTTTGATGAAATCGTGGACACGGATTTCATGGAGGGCATAGGCCAGCATGACTTCGTCGTATCCGGTGTAGGCGTGGAGACGGGAGGTATCCATTTCGTCTTCTGCCTTTTTCCACTGTTTCATGGGGTCAAACTTCGCATTGGGGTTTGCTGCTTTTTCTTCCGGTGTGAAATCGACTTTCGCATCGTTGGCAGTTTCCACAATGGTGAGGTAGTACGATCCCAGAATCATATCCTGGGAAGGAATGGCTACCGGTTTGCCGTCCTTGGTGGACAGGATGTTGTTAATGGAAAGCATGAGGGTTCTGGCTTCTGCCTGTGCTTCCACGGACAGGGGCAGATGGCAGGCCATCTGGTCGCCGTCGAAGTCGGCGTTGTAGCCGGGGCATACCAGAGGATGCAGCTTGATGGCGCGGCCTTCCCAGAGGATAGGTTCGAAGGCCTGGATGCCCAGTCTGTGAAGGGTAGGTGCACGGTTCAGGAGTACCGGATGTTCTTTGATGACATCGCCCAGCACGTCCCATACTTCGGGAGCCAGCTTGTCCACTTTCTTACGGGCTGCCTTCAGGTTGCTTGCCACGCCTCTCTTGATGAGTTCGTGCATAATGAATGGCTTGAACAGTTCGATAGCCATTTCTTTCGGCAGACCGCACTGGTACATTTTCAGTTCAGGACCTACGACGATTACGGAACGGCCGGAGTAGTCCACACGTTTGCCGAGGAGGTTCTGGCGGAAACGGCCCTGCTTGCCTTTCAGCATGTCGGAGAGGGACTTCAGGGGGCGGTTGCCCGGGCCGGATACGGCTCTGCCGCGGCGGCCGTTATCGATGAGGGCATCCACTGCTTCCTGGAGCATACGTTTTTCGTTGCGGATGATGATTTCCGGAGCGCCCAGTTCCATCAGTCTCTTAAGACGGTTGTTTCTGTTGATGACGCGGCGGTACAGGTCATTCAGGTCGGAGGTGGCGAAACGGCCGCCGTCCAGCTGGACCATAGGACGAAGGTCCGGCGGGATGACCGGAAGAACGGTGAGGATCATCCATTCCGGTTTGTTGCCGGAGTGGAGGAAGGCTTCCACTTCTTCCAGGCGGCGGATGCATCTGACCTTGCGCTGGCCGCTGCCTTCTTCGATTTCCTTCTTAAGGGCAGCTTCCAGTTTCGGCAGGTCCAGTTCCTTCAGGAGTTTCTGGATGGCTTCTGCACCCATCTGGGCTTTGAAGGAGCCCGGGCCGAATTTAGCCACAGCGTCCTGGTATTCCTGTTCGTTCAGCACCTGTTTCTTCAGGAGGTCGGTGCTGCCGGGATCAAGGACAATGTAGGCTGCGAAATAGAGGACTCTTTCCAGCTGACGGGGGGAGATTTCAAGAATCAGTCCGATGCGGGAAGGGGTGCCTTTGAAATACCAGATGTGGGAAACCGGGCAGGCAAGGGCAATGTGGCCCATTCTTTCACGGCGTACTTTGGAGCTTGTGACTTCTACGCCGCACTTGTCGCAGATGGTACCTCTGTAGCGCATTTTCTTGTACTTGCCGCATTTGCATTCCCAGTCCTTGGTTGGTCCGAAAATCTTTTCGCAGAAGAGACCGTCGGTTTCCGCCTTCAGGGTTCTGTAGTTGATGGTTTCCGGCTTGGTGACTTCGCCGTGGGACCATTCAAGGATCTTTTCCGGAGAGGCGATACCGATTTTCATGGAATCAAATTCGTTTACATCTAACAATTGGGTTCTTCTCCTTTCCGGGTTTATTCATCCTGGCCATCGCTGTGGCCGGTTTCATTGTTCATATCCGTTTCTCCAAATCCTGCTTCTTCATCGGCAGGAGCATTGGCTTCCGCTTCCAGGGTGTCGTTGAAGGAGGCTACATCGTTGCTTACAGCAGCTTCGCCGCCGTTCATGGATGTTTCCATGGCATTTCTGGATTCAGTGACTGCACTGTCCCCTTCCATGGCTTCTCTCACTTCGTCCCGGTGCCAGCGTTCGCCGCCGCCGTAGCCCTGTTCCAGGTCGCTTTCGTCCAGTTCCTTCAGTACCACTTCATCTCCGTTTTCATTGAGAATCCGTACGTCCAGACCGATGGACTGCAGTTCTTTCATGAGGACTTTGAAGGATTCCGGAACGCCGGGGCTCGGAATGTTTTCGCCCTTCACAATCTTTTCATAAGCCTTCACACGGCCGATGACATCATCGGACTTCACTGTCAGGATTTCCTGCAGGGTGTAGGCTGCGCCGTAGGCTTCCAGTGCCCAGACTTCCATTTCGCCGAAGCGCTGGCCGCCGAACTGTGCCTTGCCGCCCAGAGGCTGCTGGGTAACCAGGGAGTACGGGCCGGTGGAGCGGGCATGGATCTTGTCGTCTACCAGGTGATGGAGTTTCAGCATGTATTTCCAGCCGATGGTGACCTGGTTGTCCAGTTTTTCACCGGTACGGCCGTCATAGAGATCAGTCTTTGCGTTAGCCGGGAGACCTGCCGCCTTTAAGGTTGCTGCCAGGTCTTCATCGCGGCAGCCGTCAAAGACGGGGGTTGCGATGTGGATGCCGGACTCTGTGGGTTCAGGCATGCCGTATTTGTCGAAATCATAGCCGCAGTCAATGAGGCGCTTCTTCATTTCTTCATACTTGGCGGATCCTTCTCCTGCTGCCAGGGCTGCGCGGATTTCTTCGCCCAGCATATGGCAGGCCCAGGACAGATGGATTTCCAGGATCTGGCCGATATTCATTCGGGACGGTACGCCCAGAGGATTCAGTACCAGATCCACAGGACGTCCGTCGGGGGTAAAGGGCATATCTTCCACCGGCATAATGCGGGAGCATACGCACTTGTTGCCGTGACGGCCGGCCATCTTGTCGCCTTCACGGATCTTACGTTTCTGGGCGATGTAGACGCGGACCAGCTTGTTCACGCCGGGAGCCAGTTCGTCGCCGTTTTCACGGGTAAAGACTTTGACGTCCACCACCTTGCCGAATTCGCCGTGAGGAACACGGAGGGAAGTATCGCGGACTTCTCTTTCCTTGTCGCCGAAAATGGCGCGAAGGAGTCTCTCTTCCGGAGTGAGCTCGGTTTCGCCCTTCGGGGTGACCTTGCCTACCAGGATATCACCGGGGCGTACGTCGGCGCCTACCATGATGATACCGTTTTCATCCAGGTATTTCACAGCGTCTTCGGAAACGGAGGACAGCTGGCGGGTGATTTCTTCTTCGCCCAGCTTGGTGTCGCGGGCGTCGCATTCATATTCTTCAATGTGGATGGAGGTGTACAGGTCATCCTTGCAGAGGCGTTCGGAAATCAGAACGGCGTCTTCGTGGTTGTACCCTTCCCAGGATACGAAGGCTACCAGCACATTGTGGCCCAGGGCCAGTTCGCCCTGATCGGTGGCCATGCCGTCAGCCAGGGTATCGCCCTTTTCCACCCTTTCGCCCTTGAATACGGTGGGGCGCTGGTTGATGCAGGTGGACTGGTTGGAACGCATGAATTTAATCAGGTCATAGGTATCCAGTTCCCCATTGTCCGCACGGACAATGATCTGGCGGCCGGTGACTCTCTCCACGGTGCCGCCCCTCTTGGCGAGGATGCAGACGCCGGAGTCCTGGCCGGCTACCCATTCCATGCCGGTGCCTACGAGAGGCGCTTCCGGACGGAGCAGCGGCACTGCCTGGCGCTGCATGTTGGCACCCATGAGGGCACGGTTCGTATCATCGTGTTCCAGGAATGGAATGAGGGATGTACCGATGGAGACAACCTGCTTTGGAGATACGTCCATCAGGTCCACTTCTTCCGGTTCCGCTTCCAGTACGTCCGGGCCGCGGCGGCTGGCCACATTCTTATGAATGAAATGGCCCTGTTCATCCAGCGGTTCGGAAGCCTGGGCGATGATCTTGTCTTCTTCAATATCAGCGGTGACGTACTTCGTTTCGTCAGTCACATGGTATTCCTTTTCGCCGGTCTTTTCGTCCACGCTCTTTTCGATGATGCGGTACGGGGTCTCGATGAGGCCGTACTTATTGATGATACCGTAGTTGGAAAGAGAGGAAATCAGGCCGATGTTCGGACCTTCAGGGGTTTCTACCGGGCACATGCGGCCGTAATGGGAGTAATGTACGTCGCGGACTTCGAACCCTGCTCTTTCACGGGACAGACCTCCCGGGCCCAGGGCGGACAGACGGCGCTTATGGGTCAGCTCAGCCAGCGGGTTTGTCTGGTCCATGAACTGGGACAGCTGGGAGGATCCGAAGAATTCCTTAATCGCTGCCACTACCGGGCGGATATTCACCAGAGCCTGAGGAGTCATCTTGTCCTGGTCCTGGGTGGTCATTCTTTCGCGGACAACCCTTTCCATACGGGTAAGACCGATGCGGAACTGGTTCTGCAGAAGTTCCCCTACGCAGCGGACGCGGCGGTTGCCCAGATGGTCGATATCGTCGCTCTTGCCGTAGCCCTGCATCATGTTCAGCAGGTAATCGATGCAGGCGATAATGTCGCACCGTTCAAGGATACGGTAATTATCTTCCCTGTTGCCGGAGGAGCAGATGACCTTGACAGGCGTGCCGTCATCCTTCTGGGTCATCACTTCCACCTGGTCAAAAGAAGAGAATACGCCGCTTTCCTCGATCCTTGCAATAGCATCTTCATCGATGAGGCTGTTGGCTTCAATCACCACTTCCCCTGTTTCCTGGTTCACGATAGGACCTTCGGTCTTGTGTCCCAGAAGACGGTTTCTCCAGGACAGCTTCTTGTTCAGCTTGTAGCGGCCAACTTTCGCCAGATCGTAACGGCGGGGATCATAGAAGAAATTGTTAAGCAGTGTGGTGCCCGATTCTTCCGTAGCCGGTTCACCGGGGCGCAGCTTGTGATAAATTTCAATAAGAGCGGACTTGCGGTCCGTGGTATTATCCTTGTCCAAAGTCTTTTCGATGTGGATATCATGGTCGAAAAGATCCAGGATTTCTTCATTGGAAGAATAGCCCAGAGCACGGACAAGCACGGTCACCGGCATCTTGCGGTTACGGTCGATGCGGACGGAAATGGAACCGGCAGGGTCGGACTCCAGTTCGATCCAGGCGCCGCGGTTTGGAATGAGCTGGGCGCTGTAGATTTCCTTATCGAAAGCGTCCCTTTCCTTCTTGTAGTACACGCCGGGAGAGCGGACCAGCTGGGATACGATGACACGTTCAGCACCGTTGATGATAAAAGTGCCGGTGTCAGTCATAACCGGGAAATCACCCATGAAAAGATCATGTTCCTTCAGTTCTCCGGTCTCCTTGTTTTCCAGGCGCACCTTCACATAGAGAGGAGCAGAATAATTGACATCCTTCGCCTTGCACTGCTCGATATTGTACTTGCCTTTGCCGAAATAGTATTCGCCAAAATGCAGCGCCCACTTGTGCGCGCTGTCCTCAATAGGGGAAATATCTGCAAATACATCCTTCAGCCCTTCCCTGCAGAACCATTCATAAGACTTCGTCTGCAGATCGAGCAAATGCGGCATTTTCAGGACTTCCTGTGATCTGGCATAGGTGTATCTCTTCTTCTTACCAACCTGCACAGGTCTGAACATCTTGCTTTTGGGCATTCCTCGCCTCACCCTTTCGTTTCAAAACAGGACTTCCGGGAAGGTTTCCCTTCCTTAAAGCCTTAATATATAACATATAAATAAATAAAAAGGAACGGTTGCAAAGATAAATTTTACTACAATTCACCACTGAATGCAAGGAAACGTTCCTTTTTAATACCAAAAATTTTTGAATACCACATTTAAGATATTTTCTTTTATAGAATTTTTTATGCCTGTTATAG
>NZ_CALGPS010000057.1 GCF_937959425.1 uncultured Dialister sp. | reverse complement strand
CACCCCTGTTTAAGGGGTGGGTGGCGAGCGCAGCGAGCCGGAAGGGGTTAGCCGTAAAGCAGCCTATAAAATTCATTGCCCGAAGGGCAATCCACAACCCTCGGGCCCAAAGGGCCCGTCAAACCTAAGAACCCTCCGGCCAAAGGCCGGTCAAACTTAAGAACCTTTCCTTCCCGCCCTTTTTCCCTTATAATAGAAATAACAAATCATATATCTGTAAAGGAGGATTTCCCATGAAAAAGATACTGGCTTCTGCATTATTTCTTTCCCTGGCGCTCTCCTGCGGCGTTTCGGCGAACTGGATGACCGGAGAGTCCACAGTGGTGGCGGTGAACCGGGGAGAAGCAGCCTTTCATTCATCCCTTTCTTCAGAGCAGCGGCTGGATGTGGGCATGACTGCCGACAGCACCGGTAGTGCGGACGTGATTTTTTCCCATGCTTCTTCGGGAAATAAACTCACCCTTTCGACTCTGCCGGTAAAAATTGAAACTGGCACCAGCACAGACGGAAGCACCTTCTCCGATGCCAAACTGACCGTGACGCCCCTTGTGAATAATGGAAACGGACAGCGGTACTACCTGGTGGAAACAGGAAGTCCGGAGGGAACACAGATTATTGCCTATAAGAAAGGAAACTTTACATCCGTCTTTACTGCTTCTTCCCTCATGGAAGGCGCCGATAGTGCATCCTTCGAAGTACAGAAGAAAGACATCATTCTCCATCTGACGAAGGGGGACACAAAAGCAGATTATACACTGGTCTTTGACTCCAAAACCGGAACTTTCAATGCAACTCTGAAAAACTGATAAAAAGGTCTGTGAAGAAATGGCAATCATTCCGTCACAGACCTTTTCTATTGCAGCAAACCGCCAGCCCAACGGAGGAAATCAGCTGACGGCTGCTTCGGTGATATTTCTCCACTCCCCCTTCCAACCATCGAATGACCACACTGCCCCGTGCCGCCATCGTCATCTCGAGCGGAGCTGCATGTCGATGTGGGGGAGAGGTGTCTGTTTCTATTGAAACGCTAAGTCGAGAGATCTCCTGCCTCTATGGTATCACCATAGAAAGGGGAATTTCTTCACTCCATGACGACAGGCGATACCTGTTTCGCCCTTTTCTCTTATAAAAAAAGAAAGAAATCAGAAATTTTGAAGACAGTCTGATAAAGATAGAAGACTGAAGGAAAAGACTGAAAACAGGAAAATAGCATAGGCATTGAAGAGTAAAAAGAAAAAGTAATGGAAAGAGCATATGATTTTATAAAGCTATCCGACTTGGAGTAAACAAGTAATTCACGATAAAGAGTACCATCTAATGCTGATAGTAAAGATAAAAATAGGAATCAGCACGATTTTACAATTTGACATAAAAAAGACAAGTTGCTATAATAACATACGCTTGAACGTTAAACGTACTTGGCAAACAAAAAAGTATGTTGACAGGGAAAAGCAAATGTGATATTATCATGAAGCTGTCACACAGCATCACGAAAAACAGTTTGAAAAAATATTCAAAAAAGAGTTTGACAAAACGAAAACTTCGTGATATGATAATCAAGTCGCTTGAA
>NZ_CALGPS010000056.1 GCF_937959425.1 uncultured Dialister sp. | reverse complement strand
GATAGTAATTATCGACAGTCAAATGAATTACCGAGGAAAACTTGACACTTACGGCCCACCATCCCCCATTTGACATTCCTACCATATGGTAGTAATATATGGCCAATTACTTCTATATCGTATTATTTTAAAAGGAGCAGAACATGAAGAAGAAAAGTTTGGTGGCCCTTGCCCTGGCAGGGTGCCTTTGGATGGGAGGCAGTGCTATGGCTATGGATGTGAATGTGGATTCCGCCACGAAGGATATGCCGGGAAAGGCGGAGAGCACCCTTCTTTCCGTACCGGTGAAGACGCCGCTGATTAACCAGATTTCCGATGTGGTTTACGAGCAGGTACCCATGCGGGGCTATCCCAATGTGGCCATGAAGATGGATATCCTGCAGCCCAAGTCCGACAAGAAGCTGCCGGCTATTGTCTACGTCACCGGCGGCGGCTTCATCAATGCCAACAAGGATAACGGCATCCAGCTCCGCATGCATCTAGCGGAAGCAGGCTACGTGGTGGCCTCCATCCAGTACCGGGTGGCGCCCACTGCCAAATTTCCCCAGCCTCTGGAAGACGTGAAATCGTCCATCCGGTACCTCAAGGCCCATGCAGACCGGTTTAACATCGACCCTGACCGGGTGGGCATTGTGGGCGGCAGCGCCGGCGGCTATCTCACCGCCATGGCCGGAACCACCAGCGGCACCACTTCCTTTGATAAAGGGGACAACCTGAACGTTTCCAGCGATGTAAAGGCGGCGGTAGATCTCTACGGCCTTTCCGACCTCACCCGCATCGGTGATGATTACAGTGACGCTGTGAAGGAAAACCACAAGTCCGCCGGCGCCACAGAGGCACTCTGGGTCAACGGTTCCCCTGTCTTCGGCGGAAAGGACGGCGGTATCCTGGCCAATCCGGAAGGCGCCGCCAAAGCCAATCCCATTACCTATATTTCCAAAACCAGCGCCCCCATGCTTCTCATGCACGGCACGGCGGACACCGTAGTCTCCCCCAGCCAGACGGATCTCCTCTTCCAGGCACTGCAGAAGAACCACATTCCTTCCAAACGGTACCTGGTGGAAGGCGCCGCCCATGGCGGTATCTACTGGAACCAGAAGGAAGTGCTGGATATTATTACGGAATTCTTTGACTCTTATTTGAAATAAGGGATCTTGGACACGCCTGTCGGCGTGAGGGTTCAAAGGGTTCGGCCCGCCTTTGGCGGGCTGGTTCAAAGGGTTCAGAGGGGAGCGCCCTTTGGGCGCAAGGGGCGCGGCTGGCGCCGCAGGTTGGGACCGCCTGTCGGCGGCAGGTTGTGTAGAAGGGTTGAGAGGAGAAAGGTTCTTAAGATTGATGGGCCTGGGGCCCAAGGGTTCTCAGGTTTGACGGGCCTGGGGCCCGAGGGTTGTGGATTGCCGCTTCGCGGCAATAAGTTTTTAATGCCGCCTGTCGGCGGCATGGCTCGCTCCGCTCGCCTCTCCCCTTTTGCTTTCGGGAATACAGAAAGCCGCCGTAAGTGACACAAAGGAGGACACCATGAAACTGGATGATACCCTGGGCTTTATTCTGGGACGGGTTTCCAGGAAAATTCATTATCGCCTGGACGATATATTTAAAAGCCGCCATATGACCATCGAGCAGTGGGTGGGGCTCCGCATGATTGATGAAGAAGGGCCTCTGTGCCAGAAGGACCTGGCCTGCCGCATGGAGAAGAGCCAGAACACCATCAAAGCCCTCATCGACCGGCTGGAGGCCAAGGAGCTGGTGACGCGGACAGAGGACCCAAAGGACCGGCGGAATCTGATCCTCACCCTCACGGGGAAGGGGGAATCCCTTCTCAACACCCTGTCCCCTCTGGAGGATGAGGTGAATGAAACCATCGAATCCATCCTGCCGCCGGAGGAGACGGAAACATTGAAGCAGCTCCTTCTGCAGCTGGAAAAGAAGCTGTAAGGCAGTTTTATTGAAAACGCAGCCACTGAAACGTTTTATTTCAGCCGCTGTTTCCATTTCAAAGAAAGGAAATGAAATCATTATGGCTTACTACACAAGCAACGAGGAACATCCCATTGACATTTTGAACATCAAAGGACTGGAGGCCCGGGTAAAGGCCCGCATGGACCCCGGTGCCTTCGGCTACATCCGGGAAGGAGCGGAAGATGAATGGACCATGAGGGAAAATACCCGGTCCTTTGAAGACAGGCACATCGTTCCCCGGGTGCTCCGCGGTATTTCCCATGCAGACCTTTCCACCTCCATTTTCGGCATCCCCCTCAAAACGCCGGTGATTGAAGCCCCCTCTGCCGCCCACGGCCTGGCCCATATGAAGGGGGAGGTGGACACCGCCATCGGCGCCGCCAAGGCAGGCACCCTCTTTGCCATGAGCACCTACGGCAGCACGAACCTGGAAGACGCTGCCGCCGCCTGCCCCGGAGCGCCCCAGTTTTTCCAGATTTACATGAGCAAGGACGACGGCTTCAATGAATTCCTCATCCGCAAGGCTGTAAAGGCCGGCGTGAAAGCCATCATCATGACCGTGGACTCCACCCTGGGCGGCTACAGGGAAGAAGATATTGCCACCAAGTTCCAGTTCCCCCTCCCCATGCCCAACCTGGCCGCCTACGGCGCCGCTGATGGAAAGGGAAAAAAT
>NZ_CALGPS010000055.1 GCF_937959425.1 uncultured Dialister sp. | reverse complement strand
AGTTTCCTGTCGGTATGAAATACCATAGTGTCAAGCCGTGTAGGAAACTTTTCGCAAATAGTTTCCTGTCGGTATGAAATACCATAGTGTCAAGCCGTGTAGGAAACCTTTTGCAAATAGTTTCCTGTCGGTATGAAATACCATAGTGTCAAGCCGTGTAGGAAACTTTTCGCGAATAGTTTCCTGTCGGCATGAAGCACCTTAGCGTCAAGCTCAGTAGGAAACCTTTCGCGAATCGTTTCCTGTCGGCATGAAACGCCATAGTTTCATACCCCCGGCCCCCTCACCTATTCCGAAGCATTTTCCTGATGGCTTCGATGGCGGCTCTGGTCTGGGGATCCTTTGCCATGTCGTTTTCCACCCTTTCGCAGGCGTAGAGGACGGTGGAGTGATCCTTCCGCTTGAAGCAGTCCCGGAGGGTGGGGTAGGATTCGTGAAGCTCGTTGCGGCAGAGGTACATGGCAATCTGCCGGGGAATGACGATTCTCTTGGGCCGTCCGTTGCCCAGAAGTTTTTCCTTCTTTACGCCGTAGTACTTGCACACCGTGTCGATGATGAAGTCCACCGTAAGTTCCTGTCCGCTTTCGATGGGAATCTGGTCCTTCAGCGCTTCCCGGGCAAAGGGCAGGGTGATGGGCTCCTTTTTAATGTGGGAGAAGGTGACAAGCTTGTTGAAGGCCCCTTCCAGTTCACGGACATTGGTATTGATGTGGCTGGCAATGTAGTCCACCACATCCTTGGGCAGGGTGATGCCCATCTTTTCCGCCCGTTTCTGCAGGATGATGCAGCAGATTTCATAGTCCGGCGGGGAAATAGGCGCCACCAGGCCGCTGGAGAAGCGGCTCTGCAGGCGGTCTTCCAGCTTGTCGATGTCCGAGGGCGTACGGTCGCTGGTCATGATGATGTATTTCTTCTTGTCGAAAAGTTCGTTGAATGTATTGAAGATTTCCATTTTCGTGGAATCCCTGGAACCGAAGAACTGCACATCATCGATGAGGAGGAAATCCAGATTTCTGTACTTCGCCCGGAACTTGGGCATGGTGTGGTTCTGGATGGCGTCGATGAGCTCATTGGTGAAGGTCTCGCTGGACACAAAGAGCACCGAAAGGCTGGGCTTATATGTATGTATATAATTGCAGATGGCATGAAGCAGGTGGGTCTTGCCCAGTCCCGACGGGCCGTAGATGAAAAGAGGGTTCATCTTCTGATCCGCCTGGTTCGGGTTCGTGGCGGTCTGGGCCACCGCATAGGCGGCCTGGTAGGCGATTTCATTGCAGTTGCCGTGGACGAAGGTTTCAAAGGTGTATTCCTCGTTCACCGGATTGGGCTGGAAATTTTTCTTCGTCTCCCCGACCCCTGTCATAGGTTCAAAGAGAGAAGGCTCGTGGAGCTCCTCGTAATTGCGGATATCCGGCAGCACCACCTGGTCCGCCGTTTTCGGCTGCAGGTTGGAAAAATCCGGCGGCGTCACCTCTTCAGGGAATGGATCGGCAGCTGCCGGCGGGGTCTCCGGAAGAGGGGAAGGCGCCGGATTCTCCTCCTCCGGAAAAGGAATGGCCGGCGCCGGCACCGGTTTTGGCGCCGGCACAGGGGCCGGCGGGGCAAGAGGCGCCCTGGGAGGCGCCGAAGTTTCAGGAGATGGAGGATTGGAAGCAGCGCCGGGAGAAGCGATTTCCACCTTCATAGGCTTTCCCGCAATGGAGCTTACGATCTGCTCCAGCTTCCCCTTGTACACCCCGTTAATCCACCGCACCAGGTAAGGTTTGGAAGGCGTTATCACCAGGGTGGTGTCGTTCATGGACGTGGGAAAAACGTCGTAGGAGAACATCTGGTAGTACTGGCTGTCATTCTTGCTGATGTAGTCCAGCACCTGTTCCCAAAGTAAGAAAAAATCCATAATGGCTCCTTTGGATAACATGTGAATACCTGTGAATTTCTGTGAAAAGATTTTTCGTGAAATTTTCAGTTTCATTCGATAAATACAGGATATTCAGCTTTTGAATAAAGCTGTTCATAAGTGAAGAACCTTGTGAATAACTTTATTGTACCATGACTTTTCTTTTCTGTACATTCACAAGATAATGGGAGAAAATCCTTTTGAACCTACTAGCAGTAGTAGAAATCACTGTTCACAGGAATTCACAGGGGGGAGTCCGCTGTCGGCTTACTGCTGTCCGCCGGGCAGTGTCATCCTGGGCGTAAGGGAAGCGCTGATTAAAGCAGACTCTATGAATGAATCAGTGCTTCCTTAATCTGTATCAGTGAGGTGATTTTTGTATCATCTGATGAAAAAAAGCCTCCGCTGACAGGGGGGGGCTTTTCATTTATGAAATATTTGCCAAGATGCCAAGACTTTAAATAAAATGATACTATTTACATGAGACAGCTGGCAGGGCTTTCTCTTACTTCCTGTAAGAGGAGGTGATTCACTATGAGCCAAGATTTATATCAGGCCTTTATGGTTATGATCAATTTTGCAGCCTTAGTGGCCGCCATCATTGCACTGGGGAAGGGCTGATTTAATCGTTATCGGATTTCATTCTTGCGTTTTTATTCAATGCAAGGAATAAGTCGACGCGAATAGCGAGCTATTTAAGGAGACTTATGACGCAGCATTGGATAAAAACGCATATGAAATTCGATTCTGCGATTAAACCAGTGCTTCCCCGGTTAAAAAGTAGCAATTGAAAAAAGCCATCCATGGCTTGGAAGGCTCCTTTCAAATCTAAAAAATTCTGAGAGAGCCATTCCCCGACACGGATACCGGCTGTCTCTTTCTATGCTTATTATATCATAGAAAAAGGAAAAAACAATGACAAGGGGCTTGTTTTGGCAGGAAAAGGGATATGAAGGAATCCTTTCCATCACCTTCTGAATCCGGTCTGCAGAGCAGTCTCCATTGGTAATCCAAAATCCACGGTTCTGCGTTTTTTTTATATTTATGGCGAAGCTGCCACCACTGCCCTCAGCGCCACAGGCGCTGTCAAACTTAAGAACCTTCGCCTGCACAGCGGGCGTCAAACCTGAGAACCCTTTCCTTCTGGACCTTCTGAACCTTTTGAATCCGGGGCCGGGCAGCGGCCCCTTTTCCACTAGTCAAAGCGGCCAAATCATGGTACCATAAAGGAGATATTGTTACGGAGGCACTGACCAATGAATCAGCGCTTCCCTGGAAAGGAATCACGCCATGAAACGACCGCGGAAAGTGACCCGGGAGACGAGACTGAACCAGTACGCCCGGAAAATGTACGGCAAAGAGAAAACGGAAAAAATCATGGAAGATGAAGACATGGAAATGATCCAGACCAGCAGGAACGGCGAAAAGAAGAAAATCCGCACCCTGCTGAACCGGAGGCTCCGCCATTCCATGAAAAATAAAGACCTTCCCAATGGAGCGGCTTACCGCAGGGAAAGCGGCTGGGAAGAGGAATAACCAGTGAGGACGCAGGATTCGCTGCGTCTTTTTTTAATAAGTGAGTGATAACCATGAATAAAAATGAAATCCTTGTACTGGATACGGAAACCACCGGCTTTCTTGGAAATGCGGAAGTGCTGCAGGTATCCATTCTTGACGGCGAAGGCACGGTGCTGATGAATGAATATTTCCGGCCCGACCACACCGAAAGCTGGCCGGGAGCCATGGCGGTGAACCATATCACCCCGGCCATGGTGGCGGACAAACCCTCCATCCAAATGCGGAAAGAAGAGATTTCCCACCTCCTCCGCCATGCCAGGGCAGTGGTGGGATATAATATTTCCTTTGACCTTAAAATGCTCAGGCAGAACGGCGTCTACGTGCCCGGCCCCATGAAGCTCCGTCCCATCGACCTTATGGGCCCCTTCTCCGACCGCTACGGAAAGGAAAAGAACCTGCCCCTCAATAAATACGGCCACTACAAATACCAGAAACTCATTACCTGCGCCGGCTACTACGGCTACGAAGAAGGGGGCTGGCACGACAGCCTGGCGGATACCAGGGCCACCCTCTTCTGCTTCTGGAAAATGGTGGAAGACGGCACCCTTCGGATTTAAAGGAAATCAAAATGATACGGAAAAATTTCAAAACCTCGGCAAAAAAGAAATATTATATCGTAAAAAAAGGCAAAAAGCCCGGCGTCTACTACAACTGGCCGGACTGCCAGAAACAGGTGCAGGGCTTCCCCGGCGCTGTGTACAAAGGATTCGTCACCCGGGAGGAAGCGGAAGCCTGGTACGGAAAACCGGTGAAAGAAGCAGTCGCCTCCCCTGTCCCGGCGGCCAAAAAGGAAACTCCGGACATCAGGAAACTGGAAGTCCTCTACCCGCCCCATGTGCACCCCCTGGATGACAGCATTCTTTCCTATAACGGCGTCCGCATGGCCATTTCCCTGCCGGAATCCCTTACCATCTACACCGACGGCTCCTGCCTCGTCAACCCCGACGGCCCCGGCGGCTTTGCGGCAGTCTTCCTTTCCATGGACGGAAAAGAACTCCTCACCCTGACCGGCGGCGAGCCCTCCTCCACCAACAACCGCATGGAACTTCGGGCCGCCTATGAAGCCCTCAAAATGGCGGACGACGGCAAAGTGCACACCATCGACTTCCACACCGACAGCAAGTACCTCCAGCAGGCCTTCTCCAAAGGCTGGGTGGAGAAATGGAAGAAAAACGGCTGGAAAACCGTACAGGGCACCGCCGTCCTGAACCAAGACCTGTGGACCGCCATCGACGACCTCATGGAAAGACACCACATCCGCTTCCGGTGGGTGAAGGGCCATGTGGGCACGAAATACAACGAACTCTGCGACCGCCTGGCAAAAGAAGAGGCTAAGGACCACCGGTGATGGAGACATTGTCGGAGATAAACTGTATTCCCGAAGGTTGACTCGCCCTTACGGGCTCGAGGGTTGATGGGGCCTTTGGACCTGCGGTCCTGGGCCCCAAGGGTTCTGTCCGGAATCGGCTTCGCCTTCCGGACGGGCCCTGGGCCTTGCGGCCCAGGGAGTTATATAGTATCGCTGCGCTGGCGGGGTGGGCGCCTGCGGCGCCAATATAAATGCCGCCTTTCGGCGGCGGCCCCCTTTGGTGCCTACGGCACCACCTTCCTCCACGGGAAAGCGTCTCACTTGGTTCTCAGGTCGCTATCGCTCCCCTACGAACCAAGTTTGCTTGCCACCCCGCTGTGCGGGGGGGACAATAAAGCTCCGTTAAACATTTCCTCAAAAGCAGATCTATATATAGCACGGGTTGTTGTGCCCCCGCTTGCGGGGGAAAGGTGGTGGCGCAAGCCACCAAAGGGGGAAGCGGCTGAAGGCCGCTAATCACCGTAATGCTGTTCCTGCTGATGAATCCAAAGGCTTCAAGCCGGACTCAACCGGAAGCCTGAAGCCGGCAGCTGTAAGCCGATTGCTTTCACCTCTACATCCCACGGCTCCTTTCCGCCGACTGTTTTTTTATACCATTTATCTCAGATGCGGCAGTCACTTAATAAATACCATAAAAAAAATTACTTTTCTCTTGTGCTTGATGTCAATAGAGCCTATAATAAAAAATGAATAAAAGGGAAATTTTATTTTTAAAATGATTTCAGCCCTGTTTTTTTAAGAGAAAGAAGGCATCATCATGACATCGGGCAAGGAAGATTATTTAAAGGCTATTTATCTGATCAGCGAATCCCATGACATTGTCACGAACAAGGAGCTCTCCCAGACGCTCCAGGTCTCCCCTCCTTCGGTTAGTGAAATGATTACGAAACTGCATAAACAGGGATACGTAGACTATACAGCCTATCGCGGCAGCAAGATGACCCGGAAAGGCCGCAGGGAAGCGGGCCGCCTGCTCCGGTTCCATGCCCTGTGGGAAGTCTTCCTGGTGGACTACCTTCATTTCTCCTGGAGCGAGGCCCACGAACTGGCAGAAGGACTGGAACACCAGACCAATGATATCCTCTCCGAAAAACTGGACACCTTTCTCCAGCACCCCACCCACTGCCCCCACGGCGACCCCATCCCCCGCAAGGACGGCACCCGCCTGGGCATTACCAAGGAACACCTCTCCGACCTGGAAGCAGGCGAAACCACCCACATCCGCCGCATCGTGGAAGACTACAGCCTCATGGACTACCTCCAGGGCAAGGGCATTGACATCGACATGAAAGTCACAGTCAAAGAAAAAGAACCCTACGAAGGCCCCATCCTTCTGGAAACAGAAAAAGGCGACATTTCCCTCAGCTACAAAGCTGCCCAGCAGATTTTTGTAGACGATAAGAAATAAAATATATCCCGCCGGACAGAAATGAATTTCATGTCCGGCGGGATTTTTATTGGGAAAAAGTTTCCTGTCGGTAAGAAGCACCAATGTGTGTCACATCAATAGGAAACCTTTTGCGAATAGTTTCCTGTCGGTATAAAGCGCCAATGTGTGTCACATCAATAGGAAACCTTTCGCGAATAGTTTCCTGTCGGTATGAAGCGCCAATGTGTGTCACATCAATAGGAAACCCTTTGCGAATAGTTTCCTGTCGGTATGAAGCGCCAATGTGTGTCACATCAATAGGAAAC